>CAJOQS010000170.1 GCA_905236925.1 uncultured Lachnospiraceae bacterium
AGCCTCCCGTATAAACGGGAGGCTCATTCTTTAGAATTAGTTCAGTGCTTTAACCAGTTTCTCAAGTGCTGCAAGTGCTGCATCGGGAAGCTTATCATAGCCTTCCTTCTTCTCTGCGAAGCCCTTAACAGCGTCAACTCTGGTCTGAAGGGAAGCCTTCAGCTGAGCCTTGTAATCGGCATCGTTGAAATCGGGAGTGAAGTCTCCGGTCTTTCCTGACCAGTCGTTCATGATCTCGATATCCTCGAAAGGACCCCACTGCTCGAACTTAGCCTTGCCTTCAACGATGGTCTCAAGGATTCCGAGAGTATCTTCCTTCTGGCACTTGTGACCCATGAAGTCACCTGTGTTAACGATGTAGCAGGCAACGTTCTTCTCATCAACGAGCTTGTAGAACTTCTCGTAGTCGTTGGCAAGAGGATAGGTTCTGAAAGGATTTGCATAAGGAACGATACGGATCGCATTCATATCGGTTCCGGCCTTAACACGCTCTGCGGAAGAGGTCTTGGTAGCAAGTGTTGCACCCATAACTGCTGCAAGAGCAGAACCCTTAAGCTTAACAACGGGAGGAAGAGTAGGATCCTTCATGATCCAGAAGATAGCGTTAACGGGGCTGTCGATCTTGTCGACACGGTTAGGTGACCAGAGCTTGCTCTTGATCGCGCGGCCGTTTCCGTTACGGATATCCTCGGTAACGAGCTGGATCTTGCCGTCCTCGTCCATGGTAGCGGAGCAGTTCTGAACGGTTAACAGATACTTGTTATCGGGGCAGCCTGTAGGATAATCGTTTGTCTTATCGAAGTATGTAGGCTCAAGTGCGATCGAAGCGCAGGTATCGGAGTTGATGATGAATGCATCGTCATGAAGAACCTTGATGCCGCCGAACTTGTCGTACTTTCCGCCGTGCTTTGCATGTGTAAGGGTGGACTTACCTGATCCCGAAAGACCGTAAACAGAAGCAACGAACTTCTTGCCGCCTTCAAGGGAGTATTCTTTCTGGCCGCCGTGGCAGGCAGCATAACCGTTACGGTTTGCAAGAGCCCATGCCATTGTCAGGGTGCCCTTCTTGTGCTCACCGAAGTACTTCATGCCGAGGATAGCAGCGCAGTTAGCGTTGGTATCGAAGTAGCAGAGAGTAAGATCGTCGCTTAAGCAGCTGTAGTCAACGTCGGGAGCTGCAACGGGTGCCCACTGGGGATCCGAGAAGATGTAGATATCGGGCTCCTTGCCGTCAGCGATGGGCTTGGACTCCTTGTACATCTTGTTGTAGCTGTCTGACATATACTGGAAGTTGAGCATCCAGTTGTAAAGAAGATTCTCCTCACCCTCGGGGATAAGAAGATGAGCCTTGGCCATGAATTCGGGATCAAGACCAACGTAGCAGGTTGCGTGGTACATCTTCTTCCATCTGGTCTTGTAGATGGCGTCCATAACAACCTTGTCGAGCTTCTTCTCGTCGACACCGGGCTCGCCCTTAATGCGGCGTGCTACGGCGTAACGGCCGGTAACGGCACCGTCGTTGAACAGAAGAACCTTTGCGTCGCTGTCGAGACCAAATTCCTCGCCACGGTAAACGGGCATATCGGTAACGATGGTTCCGGGTGAATTCTTTGCTAAATTGTAAGCTTCCTTAAGGGTGTTGACCTTGACAACGTTGTTGCCGTAGAAAGCAGCTTCGATGATTGAACGGGTGGTGGAAAAACCTACTTTTCCCTTGCCGATCTCGTCAATCTTGTACATAGCTTTTGTTGACATAGAATGACCTCCTGGATTTATTTGCCACAGACCCGCTAAAAGCCTGCGGGATAACAAAATTCAACACGTAAGAGTATATTCGCAAAAGCCGAAAAAGTCAATTAAAAGAAAATAAACAGTCCATGCTGTGTTAAGAAAAGGGCAAAAAGTGACGAAATAGAAAGTACAGAAGAAACTTGAGGCACGGATGCCGGAAAAAAGTCGTGGAGCAGAAGGAACTGCATATCAACGGCTGTTCAGTCTGCGCGCATTTTATGCGTGGGGCGGATTAAGGAAATAGAATTTTACGGGAGAAGTGCATGAAGGTTTCGGATATCTATAACAATTCAAGTGTTCAGACCAACCTCAGGATCGAAGATGCCGGTTCGGCTGCATCGCAGCTGAAGGCGGGCGATGTTCTTGAGGGTCTTGTTGTTTCTCTCGGAAATACCACCAAAGTCGAATTCTCACAGCTTAATAACAAGGAAGTCAGTTTCGACAGCAAATCCGTAAGCAACGCGTATGTGGGACAGACCAGGCGTTTTGAGGTCGTTGAAGCATCTTCAAAGAAGCTTGTTCTTAAGGATCTCGGCGGAGTTCAGGCGGAAGCAGGATCAAAGGGTGTCCTCGCGGCGAGGGTTGATATGAGCATGCCCAGAATGGTCGAGGATTTCTCCGAGACAAACGGCTCAAAGGAGAAGGATGACAATGATCCGATAAAGAGGCTCAGCGACGAGGATTACAGTGAGCTGGCAAGCGAGGGCTTTTCCATTGAGCAGTTCAAGGCAGAGAGGCTTTCAAGGGCGATCGAGAGGATCAAGGACACACGCGCAGCAAGACGCGAGAGTGTCAGGGAGCAGGCCGCCGATATAAAAGAGGAAGGCGAGAAGATAAAAAAGCGCGCTGCAAAGGCAGTGACCGACAGATATGCGGCTCATCAGAATATTGTGGATACACTTCTTGCAGCGGATCTCCCGATTACCGACGAGAACGTGAACAGTATCGCCGGAGCCGTGGCAATGAGCGCGGATGCACTCAGAATGACCGATAATTCATTTGCATATCTGATCTCAAACGAGCTTCCGGCTACGGTGAGCAATGTATACAGATCAGTCTACACCGGTAGTATAAAACGTGAGGAGATCACCCGGCAGGACTGGGATAAGCTTGAACCCGCAGCACGTCAGATAGTTGACGAAGCGGCTGCCGGGGCAGGCAGCACGGAACTGTCCGTCCGGGATACGGCAGAAGGGACGGCGCCTCAGCCTCCGGATATAAATGACGCGAGATGGTTTGTCGAGTACGGCATTCCGTTGAACAAGGAAAACCTTATATATAAAAAGGAACTTGAAGAGCTCAGGGATAACGGCAGGACAGAAGAAGAGGTTGCGGCAGCCGCGGCAGAAGCGATCGACCGGGGCGAAGAAGCCGAAGACGCACTTCTGATAAACGCGAAGGGCGGCGGAGATGAAGGCCGTCAGAACGGAAACGGAAGAAGGCCGGCAGATGAGCTTACCGCGAGACTCAGGCTTGAACAGATACGTCTCGAAATGACAAGAAGCTCCGAAGCAAGGATCGAAGGGCGGAGCATCGAAGAAGATATCTCCAGGATAGAAGAAGGAATAGCGGATATCAGGGAACAGCTCCGCAGCTTTTACAGAAGCCTTGCGGAAGAGATCGGGATCGAGCCCGCAGCAATAGCGGATTCAGCAGACCTTGCGGTTGAAACGGCAGCAGCGGTTGAGGAAGTAGCATCTGCACCGGTTGAACTCTACAGGGTAACATTTGAGACACGGTCCACGATAACTCTTGCCGGTCTGGCACAGGAATCAGGAAAGCTGTCCGCAGGCATGGGCAACGCGCTTGAAAGATATGACGAGGGCGCCACACAGATCCGAAGGGATCTCGGAGACTCCATCACCAAGGCATTCGGCAATGTCGATTCTCTTCTCGAGAACGAGAACCTCGAGCTGACTGAAGCTAACAGAAGAGCGGTAAGGATCCTCGGCCATAACGGAATGGAGATCAGCCGCGAGAACATTGAAAGTATAAAATTCTACGATGCAAAGGTCACCAGGATGATCGACGGGATGAAGCCCGCAATGGTCATGTCGATGATCAGAAGAGGCTACAATCCGCTTGAGGAAACGATCGATTCGTTAAACGAGAAAATAGACAGCATACTTGCCGAAGAGGGCGCTTCCGATGAGGAAAAGTTCAGTTCGTTCCTTGTAAGGCTCGAAGAGAACAACGAGATAACGGAAGAAGCAAGAGCCTCATACGTAGGCATCTACAGACTTCTCTACCAGATCGAGAAATCGGACGGTGCAGCGATCGGGGCGGCGGTCAACTCGGGAAGGACTCTTACATTAAAGAATCTTCTGACAGAGGCAAGATCGCGAAGATCGGCCGGCATAGATGCGCAGATCGATGATTCGGCACCCCTCGCGGAATCGGTATTCGTAAATTCCATAACCGATCAGATCGAAAAGGGATTTTCCGGATATGTCAGGGAGCAGGCTGAATATACCCTGAGACTTGCGCGTGAAGTCGCTTCGCAGACAGATCCCGCGGTCTGGGACGAAAACTTAAAGAGCGAAGAAGCGGAGAGCATGACGCTCGAACAGCTTGCGGAAAGGCTGAGGAACTCGCAGGATTCATCAGATGAGTCGGCAGTATCGAGAGCGGCGGCAAATATCCGGAACCTGATGGGGACAAGCTCATCGGCAAAGAGGTTTCTGAAGAGCCTCGGTATACCGGACAGCATGGATAACCTTCAGGTCATCGACAGCGAAGGAGAGGATCTTTCGCTTGAATACAGGGACAGAGACAGCCTCCTGCAGGCCGTTTCGGATCCGGAAGCACTGAACGCGGATTTCGACAGAAAAGCCGAAGAAGTCCTCGATGATACCGAGAAGGAATTCCTCGGAAATATCGCGATAATAAGCAAGGGACGCGAGCTTGACGAAAACCTGAAAAAGTACGGATTGCTCCGCGATATGGCAAGAAGCGAACATTTCAGGATGAGCACTGCGGATACGCCGGCAAGGATCAATCTGACACTGATCCACAGCACGGCCGGAGCAGGAACCGTCAGTCTCGAAGTCAGCACGACAAGCTATCATGTTAGAGCCGACCTGAGCCTTACGATCTACGAGAATTCGGCACAGCCTCAGGGAAGGACTTCGGGAAAGATAGACGGCCGGATAAGCTGTGACAGCAGCTCCGAACTCGAAGCGATGGCAACTCCGCTTTCATCGTTCCTGACAGCGATGAAGGAAGCGGGATTTGATACATCTGACATCGGGACCGGGATTGACAGGATCAGCCCGGATTCGTATCTTTCCAGACTCGGAGAACTGAAGAGACGCGCGCAGGCGGTCACCGCGGAGATTGAAGAAACGAGGCGGAAGCCGGCAACGATACAGCTCTACAACATAGCAAAGGAATTCATAGCGAATTTCATTTAATACATTATCAACAGACGTAATATGGTACAATTAACCTGTGATCATTAGGAAGGGGTTTTGTTTATGAGGATCAACCACAATATTTCGGCAATGCAGACCAACACTCAGCTCCGCAAAACGGGAAAGGCACTCGACAAGAGTCTTGAGAGGCTTTCCAGCGGCTACAAGATCAATAGAGCATCCGACGATGCCGCGGGAATGGCGATCTCGCGTAAGATGAAGACTCAGATCGAGGGTCTCGAAAGAGCTTCGCAGAACAGCTCGGACGGTATTTCCGTAATCCAGACGGCAGAGGGAGCCTTAAACGAGGTAACCTCCATCCTTCAGCGTATGAGACAGCTTTCCGTACAGGCTGCGAACGGCGTAAACACTACGGAGGACCGCAGTGCCATCCAGCAGGAGCTTAACCAGCTTCAGAAGGAGATACAGCGTATTTCCGATACCACGGAATTCAATACGAAGACTCTGCTTGACGGCAATCTGGACAAGAACTCCTATACCAATAACACCTCCGTTGAACTGATCTATTCTTCCGATACGGTAAGCAGCATAGATTATTCGATGAATGTCCTTGTGGATCCCAGACAGGCTGTCGTTGTGGGTGCGGTTCCTTCCTTTGACACTCTGGGTGAAGGTCAGAGCGGTTCCATAACCATCAACGGATATTCTCTTTATTTCACCGAGGGAATGAGCATGGAGCACTGCTTCTCCAACATCAGGTCGCTCTGTGATGATATGAATATCAAGGCCTTCTTCGGAGATGGGCCTGAGGTTGACGGACCTGCCGAGACTGCCGGCTATACAGAAACGGAGATCGGCGCGGGCAACCTGATCCTTATGTCCAATGGATACGGATCGACGCAGAAGGTCAGTGTTCAGTGCAACAATCAGGAGCTTGCGGATCTCTTCGGATTCAGTACCGAGACTGTTACCTCCTACGGCGTCGATGCTCAGGTAGAGCTGCTTGACGGTTTCGGAAGCACAGCTACAAGCTCCGGAAACGGCGATATCGTTTATGTAAAGGACAGCAACAACTTTGAGATGCGCTTCCAGATCAAGCCCGGAGCCAGCGCTACATCCTTTACCGACGCAATGGGAGACGGCAGTGAGGAACAGAGCTACTCGGAAGGAGCGGTGCTCGAGTCGGTGACCACGCTTCTCGAAGCTGGTCCCATGTATCTTCAGGTAGGAGCAAACGAGGATCAGGATATGGAGGTCAAGATCCCCAGAGTCGATCCCGTCACTCTCGGAATCGCGAACGTCAATGTCTGCACGGAAGAAGGCGCGCAGCAGGCAATCACCCTGTACGACAATGCGGTAAACGAGGTTTCCGCGATACGCGCGAAGCTCGGTGCATATCAGAACAGACTTGAGCACACTATCAACAACCTCGAGACAACCGATCTGAACATGACCGAGTCGATGTCCAGAATTGAGGACGCTGATATGGCGGAGGAAATGACGACCTATACCCAGCAGAACGTACTCGACCAGGCAGGCACCGCAATGCTCGCCCAGGCAAACGAGAGGCCCCAGAACATCCTTCAGCTCCTCCAGAGCTGATAGACCGGCATAAACAATATAAAAAGGCAGCAGGATAACGCTGTCCTCAAGAGGATCATACAATGGATAAGAACAGACAAAGGGATTATGCGAGAAGGGTTTCACAGGCCAACAGAACAGAGCTGGTCGTAGTAACATATGAGATAATACTTGAGGAACTGGCTCTGGCACAGAAGGCCCTCGCTTCCGGAGAAAAGGAAGAGGCCCGGAATTCTCTCAAGTCCGCCCAGAAGTTCCTTGCGGCGCTGATGAGCGCGCTCGATCACAAATATACGATAGCAAGAAATCTGATGAGCCTCTATGAATATGTCCAGAGGATCCTTGTTGCAAGCGATGTGGGCGGCGAGGACAGAGGCATAGCATCCGCGGTAAGAGTGATAGACGGTCTCAGGGTCGGATTTGAAGGCATTGTCGACAGTGATGACTCCGGAAGCGTGATGGAGAATTCGCAGGATGTCTATGCGGGACTTACCTACGGACGGCTCGGACATAACGAAATGAATCTGTCGGACGGCTCCAACCGCGGTTTCCTCGCATGATGCGGGTCTGAAAAAAACCGGAAAACAAAAATTAAGCAGGAACTGAAAAAGTTCTTGCTTTTTTTTGACTGCCATGTTATAATTCGCGATTGTGATATATTATTTTCCTTGCTCTCCGCATGACGGAGGGCCAGAGACCAAAAGGAGGTGCAACGCAACTATGAACAAGTACGAATTAGCCTTAGTTGTTAATGCAGTAATCGAGGATGAAGCAAGAGCTGCAGTCCTGAACAACGTTAAGGACATGATCACCAAGTTCGGCGGTCAGAACCTGAATGTTGAGGATCAGGGCAAGAAGAGACTTGCTTACGAGATCCAGAAGATGAACGAGGGATGCTACTATTTCATCCAATTCGATGCTGAGACTACTGTTCCCGCGGAGCTTGAGTCAAGACTTCGCATCATGGACAATGTACTCAGATACTTATGCATTAGACGAGACGAGGAGTAATCAGCCTAACCTGTAAGGAGGTCGCCTAATGAACAAAGTCATTTTAATGGGACGTTTAACACGTGATCCTGAAGTAAGGTATTCACAGGGTCAGAATTCAACAGCAATCGCGAAGTTTTCTATAGCGGTTGACCGCCGCTTCAAGCGTGACGGTCAGGCCGACGCGGATTTTTTCAACTGCACTTGCTTCGGCAAGCAGGGAGAATTCGTTGAGAAGTATCTTCAGAAGGGCACCAAGGTAGTTGTTACCGGCCGTGTCGAGAACGACAATTATGAGAAGGACGGCGTTAAGCATTACAGCGTTCAGATCATGGTCGAGGAGATCGAGTTCGCGGAGAGCAAGAATTCTCAGGGATCCAACGGAGAGGGAGGAGCCGCAAGAAGTGCGGGACCTGCACCTGCCGGAGACGGATTCATGAATATCCCTACCGGAATTGACGAGGAGCTGCCGTTTGCTTAATGCATCGGCTTGAAAGAATTTGGAAATAGGAGGTAGCAGCAATGCCGTTCAATAAGAACAGAGATCAGGGTGATAAGGATGCTCCGATGAAGAAGAGAGTTCCCCGCAGAAAGAAGAAGGTTTGTGCTTTCTGTGTGGACAAGACCGGAGCCGGAGTTGACTATAAGGATGTTAACAAGCTTAAGAAGTTTGTTTCCGAGCGCGGAAAGATCCTTCCCAGAAGAATCACCGGAAACTGCTCGAAGCATCAGAGAGCCATCACTGTAGCTGTAAAGCGTGCACGTCATCTTGCACTTATGCCTTACACTGTAGAATAATAAGGTCTCGGATCAAGACAAACGGTACAGTCAAAAAAGACTGTACCGTTCTTTTTTTTTCGACGGATTTGTGATAGAATATAAAGGGTGTGCGTTGCCGCGGGCTTTCCGAAACGAAAACTCAATCTTAACGGCTTCGCGCAGAATGGACATGGAGAAAAAGAACAGGCTCAAACCGCTGGTGGCGAGCATGCTCGCCTGGCCTCTTGTTTTGGCGGTATTACTTGCGATACTAACAATATATGAGTACAGGGAAGGATTCAGTGCCGGTACTGCGGCCCTTGTAGTCCTTGTCATCTATATCCTTGTGGCAGTGGTCGTTTACCTCATCAGAAGGAAAAGGCTGGTGCTCGAGCTTGTGCGGTTCGGCGTGAATTACAGCAACGTGCAGCGTAAGCTCGATCAGGAGCTTGAGATACCCTATGCCATCATGGACACCACCGGCTGCATTCTCTGGTCGAACAAGAAGCTCCAGGAGCTTGTGGGGAACAAGATAGGACCCAGACAGAGTGTGACATCGTATTTCCCCGGGATATCCACGGAGGAGTTCCCCGCAAACGGTGAAACATCGAGCATTTTCTTCGAGTATGCGGAAAAGCATTTCAGAGTTCTGCTCAAGACCATTACGGTTGAGGGCATAAGGGAGGATTCAAGGTGGGGCAGCGATAAGCTCAGACCGTCCGGCGAATCGGGAGACACTCTGGTCATTGCATATTTCTACGACGAAACCGAGATCAATCTTTTAAAGAACGAACTGAAGGACAGGGAACTGGTCGTAGGTCTTCTGTACATCGACAACTATAACGAAGCTCTTGAGAGCATCGATGAGGTCAGGCGGTCGCTTTTTGCCGCGCTGGTTGACCGTAAGATCAATAAGTATTTCCAGAACTATGACGCGGTCATCAAGAAGTTCGAGCAGGATAAATATATTCTGGTCTGCCAGAAGCAGAGCCTTGACAGGCTGGAGAGCGCCAAGTTCGATATACTCGAGGATGTTCGTGGCGTTAATATCGGCAACGAGATGAATTTCACCGTCAGCATCGGTATCGGTGCGGAGGGCGGATTCTTCACCAAGACCTATGAATCGGCTCGAGCCGCGATCGATCTCGCGCTCGGACGCGGTGGCGATCAGGTTGTTATCCGCGACAGGGACAGCGTAAAGTATTATGGCGCAAGGACCAGTTCGGTCGAGAAGAATTCCAAGGTTAAGTCGAGAGTTAAGGCTCATGCCCTCAGGGAGCTGCTTGAGACCAAGGACAAGGTTCTTGTCATGGGACACAGCATGGGTGATATCGATTCCTTCGGTTCCGCGGTCGGCATATACAAGATAGCCTCCTCGATGGACAAGGAGGTCCATATCGTTCTCGGAGAAGTCACAAGCTCGATCCGTCCGGTTGTCAACAAGTTTGAGGATGCCAACGAATACAGCAACCTTATAGTTTCGCCCGCGGACGCGGTCGGAATGCTCGATCCGATGACCATGGTCGTTGTTGTGGATGTGAACAGGCCGAGCTATACCGAATGTCCGGAGCTGCTTGAAAAAGCGAAGACCATCGTTGTTCTCGATCACCACAGGCAGTCCAACGAGGCGATAGAGAATGCCTCACTGTCATACGTTGAACCGTCCGCATCGTCAGCATGTGAAGTTATTTCCGAGATCATCCAGTATTTCGGCGAGAACATCAGGTTCAAGCCCGCAGAGGCGGATGCCATGCTGGCAGGAATCATGGTGGATTCAAACAATTTCCAGAACAAGACCGGAACCAGAACCTTCGAATCTGCGGCGTTCCTTCGTAAGAACGGCGCGGATATGACGAGGATCAGAAAGCTCTTCCGCGAAGAAATGAACGAGTATACGGCAAGGGCGAAGGTCGTGTCATCGGCGCAGCTGTTCATGGATTCCTTCGCGTTTGCGGTATGTGACGCCAATAACGTTGAAAGCCCGACGATACTCGGAGCTCAGGTTGCCAACGAGCTCATGGATATCAACAATATCAAAGCAAGCTTTGTATTCACGGACTATAACGGGACGATCTATGTCAGCGCAAGGTCGATCGATGAGATCAATGTTCAGGTCGTAATGGAGAAGCTTGGCGGCGGCGGACATATGAGCGCTGCGGGCACGCAGTTCACGGATTGCACCGTTGACGAAGCGATGTCAAAAGTAAAAGAAGTACTCCGCGCAATGCAGGAGGGAGGAGAAGTATAATGCAGGTAATTTTGATCGAAGATGTTAAAAGCCTTGGAAAGAAAGGCGATGTTGTAAAGGTTAACGACGGCTACGCAAGGAATTTTATTCTTCCGAAGAAGCTTGGACTTGAGGCTACCGAGAAGAACCTCAAGGATCTCGCGATCAAGAAGGCGGAAGAGGAAGCACAGCAGAAGGCGATTTATGAGGAGGCTCTTGAATTCGGCAAGAAGCTGGATGCCGCGTCAGTCACCCTTGAGATCAAGGGCGGAGAGGGAGGAAGGACCTTCGGCTCTATCACAGCAAAGGAAATATCCGAGGCGATCAGCAAACAGCTCGGTTACGATATTGACAAGAAGAAGCTTCTTCTTGCCGATCCCATCAAGAACGCAGGCAGCTATACGGTAGGCATCAAGCTTCATCCCAAGGTTACCGCGAACATGAAGGTTGAGGTCAAGACAGTCTGATTGCTTGAATGGAGAGTACGGAAAAGTGGAAGAAGCTATAATCAGGAGGGTCATGCCCTACAGCGCCGAAGCCGAAACAGCGGTGATCGGAGCCATGATGATGAGCCAGGAAGCAATACAGGCCGCATCGGAAATGCTTACGGCAGACGACTTCTATCAGCAGAAGCTGGGGATCATATTCTCAACGATACTTGAGCTGTCCGATGAAGGCAGCGTGGCGGATATGGTAACGATCCTTGAACGCCTCAAGACCAAGAACGTTCCGCAGGAGATGACAAGCCTCAGCTATATCGCCTCGATCGCGCGTGCGGTTCCCACCGCGGCAAATGTGCGTCACCACGCCAATATCGTTCACGACAAGGCGGTTCTGCGCAAGATGATAAAGGCGGCAGAGAACATTGAGAACCAGTGCTATCTCGACAGCGAAGACCTCGATGCGATACTGGATTCCAGCGAAAAGCAGGTCTTTGACATCTCCCAGCACAGGAAGACCGGAGACTTCGAGATAATCAAGGATATTGTTCTGCGGGCGCTCGGCAACATTGAGGCCGCAGCAAAAACAAAGGGAAGCGTGACCGGTGTCGCTACCGGATTTTATGAGCTTGACTACAAGCTCGCGGGACTTCAGAACTCAGATCTGATACTTCTGGCAGCCCGTCCCTCAATGGGAAAGACCGCCCTGGCGCTTAATATCGCGGAGCACGTTGTTACCAAGCTTCGTGTGCCTACAGCATTCTTCAGTCTGGAAATGTCGAAGGTTCAGCTTGTCAACCGTCTGCTTTCAATGAACTCGAGAGTTCAGGCGCAGGCGATACGAACGGGCGAACTTGGAGAAAAGGACTGGTCCGCGCTCATGGAAAGCGGCAGGCTTCTTAGCGGATCGACATTATTTATTGACGATACACCGTCGATCTCGGTATCGGAGCTTCGTTCCAAATGCCGCAGGTTAAAGGCTGAAAACGGACTCGGACTGATAATAATCGACTATCTTCAGTTGATGACCGCAACTACCGGCAAGGCTTCTGAATCGAGGCAGCAGGAGATCTCCGAGATCTCGCGATCCCTGAAGGCCATCGCCCGTGAGATCAACTGTCCGGTTCTCGCACTTTCACAGCTCTCCCGTGCGGTTGAGTCCCGTCCGGACAAAAGGCCGATGCTTTCGGATCTCCGTGAATCGGGAGCGATCGAGCAGGATGCGGATGTGGTTATGTTCATCTACCGTGACGAATACTACAACCATGACTCGGATAAGAAGGGCATCGCGGAAGTGATAATAGGCAAACAGCGTAACGGCCCCACTGGAACAGTGGAGCTCGGCGCTCAGCTCGAATATACGAGATTTACCAATCTTGCCAGAGAAAAAAACTGAAAAGCATAAAAAAGCGGCTCCGGGAAACCGGAGCCGTACTTGGTTCTCTGTGATTAATTATTCCTCAACAATAGCCTCGTTGGGGCAGGTTGCTGCACATGAACCGCACTCTAAGCAAGCGTCAGCATTGATCTCGTACTTGCCGTCTCCCTCAGCGATAGCGCCTGCAGGACAGGCATCTGCGCAAGCACCACAGCTAACGCATGCGTCTGTAATCTTGTATGCCATAATGACCACTCCTTTCACACGTCCTGAAATAATTCGGCGGATAAACCGCATGAAAGCGAAACTACGCTCTCATGAAGTGTATTATATACGAAAAAACTGCTTAATACAATAGATTTTTATTATTTCTTAACTTGACGAAGGCGGTCAAAGCCAATAAGATAAATGAGGATAAAATAACACAGGAGGGCCAGATATGGAAAAGATCGATAAAAACATTACTATCGGCGAGCTTTTAAATCTTAACGCCGATGTTGCACCTATTCTTATGAGCGCCGGAATGCACTGCCTCGGATGCCCCGCTTCTCAGGCGGAGAGCATTGAGGACGCAGCTGCGGTTCACGGACTTGACGCGGACGCACTTGTTGAGCAGATCAACAGG
The DNA here is from genome assembly GCA_905236925.1 of uncultured Lachnospiraceae bacterium. GTDB lineage: Bacteria > Bacillota > Clostridia > Lachnospirales > Lachnospiraceae > RUG11977. The sequence goes on from CAJOQS010000170.1 coordinate 13,166, forward strand.
TTCCTTGAGACCCGCTGAAATTCACCTGAATCAAAAAAATGAGCCCCGCTTATGCGAGGCTCATTTGCTATTCTCTTTACAGTTTCGACAGAACCTGAGTTGCCTTGTTCTGAACTATCACTTCGAAATGCTCCTGGAAGTGGATGATCGACATAGGAGTCATCTTGCAGGCGCTTCCGTACTCGGAAAGGATATTGCATACCTTGTTGAACTCGCCGGCAGTGTGCTCGGAAAGGTTCACAACAAGGTAGTAGTCATGGTTGACCGGATCCTTGTAAAGTGTGTTCTCTCCATGATAGAAGCCGTTGATGACCTTCGCGGCGGTGATAACTTCGTCGAGACCGGCGAAATGATATGCCTTGAAGAGGCGTCTGATGAGAGGAGCCTTCTCGCCGGGGAGTTCCGCACCGGTCTGGATGCACTTTTCGGAAGTGTCGAGGTTTCCGAGAAGCTGCGAGGAAAGCTGCTCGCCAAGTACTTCGGTAAGATGGTCAAAGCAGGTCAGGATCTCATCCGCGCAGGGACGATCCTCGGGCTCGGAGCGGGGATAATCATCCTCGTCCTCATCGGGAGGAGTTGTAAAGTTCGAAAACCTGGTATCGAGCTCGTCGGGATCCTGGCACTTGGTGACAAGGAGCACGAGGCAATCGGAAGAAACCGGAATGGCCTCGATCATAAGAGGCTGGTCGTCCGGGTCAAAATTACACTCCTGAGAGGCCTGCTTCATCATATCATGGAAGAGGGCATTGGCCTTGTCGCTGCCATAAGCAAGCTCGTTAAGGCGGAGCTTGCGGTCTGAGAGATCCTTGCTGTTAAGCGTACATCTGATCTGGTTCTCGCTGATCTTTTCAATTTTCATGGCAACACCCCCTTTTAATGGTTTATATATATATCGGCCGGGAGAGCAGAAAAATGAATAGCAAATGAACTGCCCCCTTCGGTGTATGTAAAGTATATCCACTTTGGCACGTGAAGTCAACTAAACTGCAGGTATAAAAATTATAAAAATAATTAAAAAACAAGAAAAAAGACTTGCAAAATGACTTAATTGCTGATATTATCTAAACAGTTCCCGCCTTTCGAAAAATAATGAAGAAAGGAGGAGAAACGCAGAACATAGACAGATATATCATAATCTCGACACTGAGCTCACATCCGCACAGTACAGTATGGCTTGCGGAGCACAGGTCTTTAGGTGTCAAAAGGATCATTAAAGGCATCCGCAATACTTCGGGCACAAAGGGAAGCATTTCAACGGAAGCCGAAATTCTCAAAAATCTTGATCATCCATCAATCCCCAGGTTATACGACATATTCGAAGAAGACGATCATACCTTTCTTGTGGAGGAATATATTGAGGGGGAATCTCTGGCAGAGCTGTGCAGACACAGACTGCTGACTGAAAAAGAAGCACTGAGCTTCATAATTCAAATCTGTTCTATAATCCAATATCTGCATGAATTGCCGGAACCGGTACTGCATCTTGATATTAAGCCGGATAATATAATCATCAGGGGCACCAGGGCAGTGCTGATAGACTTTGGAAGCGCTCTTACCCTGAGCGCCGGACAAAGGAGCCGGTCCTTTAATCTCGGCTTTGCTGCGCCGGAACAGGAAGCGGGACTGGCAGTCGATTGCTGCACGGATGTGTACGCACTCGGACAGATCCTCAGATTCATGCTGGATCACAGCAGCGCGGGCGGCGGCGCGAGAGATCGTCTCGGCCGGATAGCGTCCTGCTGCTGTATCGGAAAGCCTTGGAAACGTGTGTCTGCGGCCCGGACAATGCTTAAAATGCTTAAAAAGCAGGAGAAGGCGGAAACTTATGGGAAAAAGGGTTACAAAAAAGACCGCTGCGTAAGCATCGGGATCAGTGGAATGGGTCCCGGAGTAGGAACGACTCACATAGCTCTTGCGGCGGCAAACAGTCTGGCGGACTCGGGAGGTAAAAGAGTCTGTCTTGTGGAAAAGAGCGATCACGGTGACCTGTGCTCATTGCCTGAGCTTCAGAAGGCCGCAAAAACAGAGCCCGGGACCCCGCCGGAGTCGGAGGGGGTCACATATTACACATCAGGGTTTGCGGCAGGTGAAGCAGCCGGAGCACAGACGGATAAATATGACTACATCATATACGATCTTGGAAGGGCCGCGAAGCGGAACCTTCGGATACTCGAGCAATGTGATCTTGAGGTGGTCGTTGCCGGCGCGGCACC
>CAJOQS010000171.1 GCA_905236925.1 uncultured Lachnospiraceae bacterium
GCAAACGGCGATTACTGGTCCGCTTCATGGGCACCTGTCTGCAAGCCGCTTGAAAGCTACAAGTCCGAATGCAGACACGGAACCGCATATACCGTTATCTCCTCGGAATATACCGGGATCAGGACCGAGACTCTTTATTATGTTCCCCTGAACGCAACTCATGAGGTATGGAGATGCAAGGTCACGAACACCGGCAGCGCACCCAGAAAGCTTGCAGTTACCGGCTACTGCGAATTCGTTAACGAGAACAACTACGAACAGGATCAGGTAAACCTTCAGTACACCCTGTTCATTACCCATACCTATTACAGGAACAACTTTATCCTTCAGAAGCAGAACGAGAACTTCCACAATCCCAACAACGAGCGCTTCCTCGGACTTGCTGGAGCCAAGGTGGATCACTACTGCGGAGACCGCGACAGATTCGTGGGCAATTACAGAAGCTATGCTAATCCTGTCGGGATCGCGGAGGGCCTGAAGGAAGATCTGAACTACTGCGATAACTCCTGCGGAGCGCTTGAAAGCGATATAACCCTTGCACCCGGAGAGACCAGGGTATTTACCTATCTTCTCGGTCAGAAGCCCGAAAAGGCAGCGGCAGAGATAATCGCCCGTTATGAGGACCCCGCGACTGCTGAAAAGGAGCTCGAGGAGCTCAGGACCTACTGGCACTCCAAGCTGGACAACCTTCAGGTTCATACTCCCGACGAGAATTTCAACAACATGGTCAATGTATGGAATGCGTATAACTGCTTTATCACCTTCACATGGTCGAGAGCGGCTTCGTTCCAGTACTGCGGCCTGAGGAACGGTTTCGGATACCGTGACACGGTCCAGGATATTCAGGGTGTTATCCATCTTGCTCCCGAGATGGCTGCGGATCAGATTCGCTTCATGCTTTCGGCGCAGGTTACGAACGGCGCGGGACTTCCTCTTGTAAAATATACTCACAAGGCCGGTCAGGAGAATACTCCCGATGATCCCGAGTATGTTAAGGAGACAGGACATCCCAGCTACCGCGCGGATGACGCTCTCTGGCTGTTCCCTACCATCTACAAGTATATTTCCGAGAGCGGAAACATCGCTTTCCTTGACGAAGAGATCTATTATGCGAACAACGGCGAGAAGGGCAGTGTGTACGATCATCTTAAGCGCGCGATAGCTTTCTCAATGAATAATCTTGGCAATCACGGAATGCCCGCGGGTCTCCATGCAGACTGGAATGACTGTCTGAGGCTCGGAAAGAAGGGAGAATCCACATTTGTGGCCTTCCAGCTCGTATATGCGATCAAAATCCTGCGCAAATACGCCGAGATCAAAAACGATAACGAATATATCAGCTATTTGGACAGTGTTCAATCCAAGCTTAAGGATATTCTTGAGCCCTGCTGGAATGAAGACCGCTGGATAAGAGGCTATAAGGAAGACGGAGTTGTTATCGGCAACCGGAAGGATCCCGAGGCTTCGATGTGGCTCAATCCCCAATCGTGGTCGGTCATTGCCGGATTCGGTACCAGAGAGCAGCAGGAGAAGGCAATGGACAGCGTAGAGCGTGAGCTCAACACTCCTTACGGTGCTATGGTAATGTATCCCGCATACGAGAATCACAGCTTTGACGGTGCTCTTATGACATGCTTCAACAAGGGCGTCAAGGAAAATGCCGGAATATTCTCACAGCCTCAGGGCTGGCTGATCCTCGCCGAGGCAAAGCTCGGACACGGAAACAGGGCATACAAGTACTGGACCGAGGCAGCTCCCGCAACTTATAACGAGACTGCCGAAAAGCGTGCTCTTGAGCCCTATGTTTACGGTCAGTTTGTGGAGGCGAAGGATTCACCGTTTGCCGGAAGAGCGCATGTTCACTGGCTTACAGGTACGGCCTCGACGGTTATGGTCGGAACTACCGAGGGTATCCTCGGACTGAATCCCGAAGCGGAAGGAATCGTCATCGATCCTTCGATCCCTTCGGAGTGGAAGAGCTTCACAATGAAGAAAAACTTCAGAGGCAGGATCCTCAATGTCACCGTCAACAATCCGAACGGAAATGAGCACGGTGTCAGGAGCGTGACCGTCAACGGCACCGCGATCGAGGGCCTTCTTATCAGAGAGAGCATTCTGAAGCAGGAAAACGAGATCATCATCACTCTATAATAAATTGAAATGCAGGTTATCATAAAATGAAAAAAGCAACAGCACTTATCCTTCTGGTCGTTATGGCTGCATTTGCGGCCATGGGATGCAAAGGAGGGAACGGGAGCGAGGTTCCTTCACCGCAGAGCGGCAATGTCACTGCTCCGGAGGGAACAAAACCCAATGGCACGGATACGGGGAAAGGGAATGAGGCAACACCGCAGGTGACTAAGGAAGCGGAACCTGAGCCGGATAAGAACCCGGCTCAGGATACTGCGTCCGATCCTTATGAAGGCCTTACTCCGTACTCGGCACACGAAAAATATACGAGTGCGGCCAATGATATTACCGAGGTCGGCCTTTCCTTCGATGCCGAAGGCGGATATGCCTTTGATTCCGAAAGCACACTCTACAGCAAGGATCTGACGCTTACCGTTACCGTGCCTGATGGAGCCGAGGTCTATTACAGCCTTAACGGAAGGGATCCCGACAGGGAAAGCCTGAAATACACTGAACCCCTGCAGTTTGCGGCACACGGCGGCGATTTCCCGTCGGCCTACACCTTCAGGGCAGCAGCCTTTTTCCCGGACGGAACGGTCTCCAAGACCGCGGCAAGGACCTTCCTTGTTTCGTCCAAGCTTAACGGTCGTTTTACAACGCTTATCTTCTCGGTTACCGGTGATCCCGACGATCTGACCGAAGGACCCGACGGAATCTTCTACGGTGAGAATTATAAGTCCCGCGGACGTGAGAGCGAGCGGCCTGTCTATGTGGAGGCATGGAGGGCTGACGGAACATCTCTTATCTCTCAATTTGCGGGAGTGCGCATTTACGGAGGCTATTCGAGACAGTCTTCGATAAAGTCGATGAAGCTTTTCTCGAGGTCCTCGTATGATCCGGACAATAAAAACTTCGAATTCTCGGAATTCGGAACCGAAAAGCTCGACGGATCGGATAAGATCATCAAAAAGTATGACAAGCTGGTACTCAGGAATTTCGGAAATGATTTCCAGTTTGCCTTTATCAGAGACGAGCTGAGCCAGGCTCTCTGCAAGACCGCCGGGTTCGAGTGCTATGAAGCATGCCTGCCCGCAGTCGTATATCTTAACGGAGAGTATTACGGCTACTTCTGGCTCCATGAAAGCTACTGCGACAAGTATCTTAAGGAGAAATTCGGCGATGCCGAGGGTGAGTTCTACATCCTTGAGGGAAGCGAAAAACATAAGAACGACGACGGGGACTGTCAGGAGCTTGTCGATGAATTCAACAGGAAGTACGACGAGTTCTCCGCGGCCGATCTTAAGGATGATGCCGAATACGCGAAGCTCTGCGAGTTCATGGATGTCGAGGATTATCTTGATTACTATGCGTGGAATATCGCGCTGAACAACTGGGACTGGCCCAATAACAACTATAAGTGTTACCGCTATGTTGAGGCCGACGCATCGGTGCTTGCGGCGGAGGGCGCGAAGAAGACTCCGGATTCGGAAGTTTTTGACGGACGTTACCGCTTCCTCGTTCATGATATGGATTATGCATACGGGATATACGATCAGAGCAAGGCGCAGGCTGCCTACAACAATCTGAACGTAATCCTGAACAGGAACAACGAGCGCTACTCGCCTCTTTTCAAAAAGCTGATGGAGCGCAAGGACTGCCGAAGCTATTTCAGAAACAAGACCATAGAATTTGTGAACGGCGCCCTCAGCGAACGGGTCATCACGGATACCTACAGGACCCTGTGCACCGAGCGTGATGCCGAGCAGGCTTATTTCTACAAATTCCTTACGCAGCTCAGGCGCAGGGGTGATCAGTCGATCTGGACATCCGCGGGATACTATGCGGGAGTTGAACAGCAGATACTTGCTTTTGCAAAGGACAGGGCAGGGTATGTGCTTAAATATCTCGATGCGGCTCTTCCGGAGATTGAATGATCGAACTGCAGGAATGCAGATAAAAGCAGTAAAAACAGTAATACAGGAGAAAGTTAAAACATGATTTATTTATTCGTGAGCAGTGCGACACGACTTGCCGCATATATAGCGGCAATCCTCGCTTTTGCCCTGACCTTTGCGGGTCTTAAGATTTTCAAGGACATTCTTCCGGCGGATATCGGAAGAGCCTACGCGGTCAACGCGGCGGCGGCAAAGGGCAAGCCCAGAGGCGCGGGAATAATATTCGTGATCGTATTTCTCGTTCTGACCCTTGTATTTGTTCCACTTAAATGGGAAGCGGTCTGTTATTGCGTCCTGCTGTTTCTGGCAATGCTCGCGGGCTTTCTGGACGATGCTTCGAAGGCGCCCTGGTCGGATTACAAAAAGGGTCTTATCGATCTTGTGATATCGTTTTTCGTGACGCTTGTTTTTGTGCTTAATAACTCCACCGATATCCTCATGGTATATTCCGGGAAGACCCTTGAACTTCCGGTCTGGCTGTATCTGATCCTCGGAACGGTTCTTGTATGGATGTCCGTGAATGTGGTCAACTGTACCGACGGTGTGGACGGCCTTTCGTCAACCCTGACGCTGATCTCGATGAGCGGATTTATCGTGCTCCTTTCAAAGGCGCCCGTTCTGAAGCATATGTACGGGCAGATGAATCCGGATTCGACACCGATCCTGATGTGGATATACATCTTCATGGGCTGCATAGCGGCGTATCTTCTGTTTAATGCCGGCCCCAGCATCCTGCTTATGGGTGATGCCGGATCAAGGACGATCGGAGTCTTCTTTGCTCTGACCGCAATGAAGTCCGGATGCCCCCAGATGTTCATCCCGCTGTGTCTTGTTTTCATCATCGACGGAGGACTTGGTCTGGTCAAGGTATTTCTCCTGAGATTCTTTAAGATACATATACTCAAAAATGTTCGTACTCCGATCCATGACCACGTCAGGAAAAACAAGGGCTGGTCGGATGCCCAAACAGTCATAAGATTCGCTGTTTCAGACCTTTTGGTGATCTTTCTTGCCTGTTACATGATTAAGAATTTTTAATACAAACATAAGTATTACTTATAAGATATTTGACCGTGCCGCCTCCCGTTTTTTCTTTTTGTGTTGCTGGGGAATAAAAAATCTTCAAAAACTGCAGAAAAGGGGTTATTAATTATTTCTATTTTCCGATATATATAGTGCAGAGATTTGTCGACTACCATATATAGGAAATTATGACGGTTCCTTTGAAATAACGGGAGGATTGGTCAATGAACGAATACAGAATGAATAATGTGAGCTTTGCAGGAAGATTGCTTCAGGCCCTTATGGCTGTGGCAATCTTTATTGTGTTCCTCTGCTTTGCGGGCGGCATCGCGACACACGCCGAGGAAGAGGGCAAGTCGGTCAGCGTTACCGAGATCAATTACGATAACAGCACGATCACATTACGTCTTGATTCCGGTGATACAAGACTGTTCCTTTCGAATTCCGCACAGAAGAAATGGGAATACGTTCCCGTAACTCTGGTTTCCCAGGGCGGATATAAGACCGTCACTCTCGATATCTCATGGGTATCTCTCAACTCGGATTACGTTCTGAGCTTTAAGGGCGATGTATCATCAACTCCGATGAAGGTTACGATCCCCAAGCGTGCCACCAACCTCAAGGTCAAGTATGATATGAGCACCGAGTCGGTTTCGTTTACGAATGCAACCGCTACTGATATCGAGTGGAAAAAGAAAGAAGCCCTCAACTGGACTTCATACAACGCGGCAACCTTCTCGGAGGCTCTTGCAACATTTCTTGATAACGGTGCTTCGCTGATGTTCAGAAAAAAGGCAGTGAACGGAACCTCGGCCTCCTCGACCGGTTCGAGGGCAGGCAAGGAAGTTACGGTTAATATCCCCAAAAAGACTTCCGCTCCTTCGATCACTATCAATGATGAAAGAATGGTAATCCCGGTAAAGAAGGGTCTCTCCTACAGATACGTTGACGCCGACGGTAACGCTACGAGCGACTGGACGGTTATCGATGCGGACGGTGAAAA
>CAJOQS010000172.1 GCA_905236925.1 uncultured Lachnospiraceae bacterium
CCCCGACGGGAAGGTCCTCGAGAGCGATTCGAGGTCGCTTCTCGAAAAAGCGGTTGCCGACGCGAAGGAGGCGGGCTTCGAGTTCAACTTCGGTTCCGAGCTTGAATTCTACCTGTTCAAGACCGACGCTGAGGGGCGTCCCACAAGCGAGCCTTACGACAATGCGGGCTACATGGATGTTGCGCCTCTTGACAAGGGTGAGAACATAAGACGTCTTATCTGCCGCACGCTTATGCAGATGGGACTGAAGCCCCAGGCTTCGCACCACGAGGGCGGACCGGGACAGAACGAGATAGATTTCTACTACTCCGATCCCCTTACCGCTGCCGATAACGCGGTAACGTTCAAGTCGGTGGTTCAGTCGATAGCCGCCGTGAACGGTCTTCATGCCGATTTTTCGCCGCGTCCCCTTCCGGAAGGTCCCGGAAGCGGCTTCCATATCAATATTTCACTCAACGATCCGGATGATGAGAGGCTCAAGCAGGTCATCTCCGGAATAATGGACAAGATCAGGGATATCACCGTTTTCCTGAATCCCGTTGAGAATTCATACAGGCGTCTGGGTACGAACAAAGCGCCGAAATATGTCACATGGTCGTCACAGAACAGATCACAGCTCGTCAGGGTGCCCGCATCAAGGAAAAGCCCCTATATGGAGCTGCGTTCCCCGGATTCGGAGGCGAATCCGTACATAGCGTTCACACTTCTTATATATGCCGGTATCGAAGGCATTAAAAAGAAGATGACACTTCCCGAAAGCGCCGACATCAATCTCTATACGGCGCCCAAGGATCAGACCAAGGGCTTTGAACTCCTGCCCGCAGGGCTTACGGAGGCGATCGAAGCCGCCGGGAAGAGTGAATTTGTAAAAGAGCATCTTCCCGAGGCCGTAATTCGGGCATACTGTGACAGGTGATTGTAAAAAAATCGAGGGAAAGGGGGCAGGAGACCCATGATATTCGGCGGAACAACATACAGTGTTCTGGTAGTATCCTCATCCGAACAATTCGTCAGCTTCATAACGCCTCTGCTCCCGAAAGCGGATTATTATCCGGTTAGGACGGTAAAAACCGCAGGAGAAGCGCGCCGGATCGCGAACGAGATCGGATTCGACATCATACTGATCAACGCCCCGCTTCACGATGAATTCGGCAACGTGCTGGCCTCCGACCTCAGTGAGAAGAGCAACGCCGGAGTCCTGCTGTTTGTAAAGAACGAACTGTACGAGGACATATACTCTAAGGTCATCGAAAACGGCGTAATGGTGATCGGAAAACCCGTTCCCGGGATGATGGTCGCACAGACGCTCCGAATGATGTGCGCAGCACGCGAACGCATGAGGATGATGGAGAAGAAGCAGGCATCTGTTGAAGAAAAGATCAGTGAGATCCGACTTGTTAACCGCGCGAAATGGCAGCTTATATCCTCGCAGGACATGACGGAGGAAGATGCGCACCATTATATAGAAAAACTCGCAATGGACAAGCGCATTTCCCGAAAAGATGCGGCCCTTGAGATCCTCGGTGAGCAGTAAGGGACTTGACGGGTCGAGGTGCCCGATTTTACAATCTTTATAAGAAAAAAGTTATTCCGGAGCATCCGGGGATGGGAGAAGGCAATAATGAGAGATCAGATCGATGAAGCTCTGAGCAATATACTCGGAAACAAAAAGAGCAATTACACGCTTGACGAGATAAAGGAAGCCGAGCAGCTCAAGCGCAGGTACGGCGGGACACTGCTCGATAATCTGAAGGAGCTGACGGGCAGGAAATTTCCCGATACAAGCAACATCGCGAAGGAAAACATGGATATCCGCCGGATGTGCGAGGAACAGGGCATCGATCTGAACGGCATCGACACCGACACGCAGTTTGACCTTCAGAAGGAGCTTTCGGAATTCGGAAAGAATCTGGAGAGTGATTTCGGCAGCGCGAATACGCAGAAGGCAACAGCTCCCGCACAGGACATTCCCGCGGAGGTCGACGCGTCCGCATTCAAGGATGTGGCAGACAGTGTGGCGACGACGGTCTTCGGGCAGGATGAGTTCCTTAAGAAGCTGCTGATCGCATTCAAGCGTCCTTTCGTTATGCCCCCGAAGGAGAACATGCCCCGCAACAGCATATATGTCAACGGTGACGAGAACACCGGACGCCATATAGCACTTAAGACAATGGCTGCGGAGCTTGCCGATCGCAGGATAATCGCCAATCCCAGGATCAGGACGATCAACCTTTCACTGTATCCCACATCTGCCGAGGAGAAGCTGTTCCTACAGGATCTCTACTCCGCGCTCGTGAGCGATTCACAGATCATTCTTCTTGAAAACTACGACAATTGCCACACCTCATACCTGAACACACTGAGTGAGCTCGTTATGACCGGTGAGTGCCGTCTTTCGGCACGCTATATACTTCAGAACGGCCAGCTTCTCGCAGTCAGCAACGGACTTGCGAACGACGCTGTGAGCACACTGTCCGCTAAGAACAAATATCTTGTATTCATCAGCACGAAGAAGCTTGAAAAGCTTGCGGACTGCTTCGGTGCGCCCTTTGTTAACGCTCTGGGCGATGTCTGCACAACTGCGAAGCTTGATGCGGACGCTCTGAGGAGGATATCCGAGCGTGAGCAGGCGGAGCTTATTGAGCGCGCGGACAAGCAGCTGGGCTTCAAGGTTGGCTGTTCCGAGGATTTCGCAGCGTTCGGTGTTACGAAGGCGGAGAAGAACGCGGGTCTTGCGGGCATTCTGGACTTTTACGAGAGCTGCTTAAAGGCTCTTGCACAGATAAGGCTTGAGGAGGATCTCGACAAGGATATCGAGGTTTCGCTTTCGATACGTGAGGGAAGCGTAACGGCCGATATCGCAGGCAGGGAAGTCAACCTTCTCGGAAGCCTGCCCGGCGGATATCAGGGCGAGATCGACGCGGTCAAGGCGGAAATGGACAAGATCGTCGGTCTTTCCGAGATCAAGGATTATATCTTCAGTCTCGAAAAGTATTACCGCACTCAGATAAGAAGGCGCGAGGAAGGCCTGAAGGCCTCCGAGGTCAATAAGCACATGATCTTCACGGGCAGCCCCGGAACCGGAAAAACGACTATCGCTAGGATCATAAGCAGATACCTGAAGGCGATCGGCGTTCTGACGGGCGGACAGCTTGTCGAGGTTTCACGTGCCGATCTTGTCGGACGCTATGTCGGCCATACGGCACCCCTGACTAACCAGGTCATCAACTCCGCCATCGGAGGCGTTCTGTTCATAGATGAGGCGTACAGCCTTTACCGCGGCAAGGATGATGTCTTCGGACTGGAAGCGATCGATACGCTGGTAAAGGGCATAGAAGACAACCGTGAGAACCTGATCGTTATCCTCGCGGGTTATTCCAAGGAAATGCAGGAATTCCTGACTTCGAATTCGGGACTTAAGAGCAGGTTCCCCAACATCGTCAACTTCCCCGACTATACGGGCGAGGAGCTGCTTGCGATCGCAAAGATCAACGCCGCTTCAAAGGGCTATACGATAGACGAGGGCGCCGATCCGGGACTCCTTGCGTACTTTAACGCGGTCCAGGCTGTCAGGGCTTCGGATGCCGGCAACGGACGTCTTGCCCGCAACAAGATCGAAGAGGCTATATTGAACCAGTCAAGAAGGCTTGTTGCAGAGCCCGAAGCAGATTTGTGCCTGCTGACTTCTCAGGACTTCGATCTGAACGATATAAACGGTTGATCCCGGTATATAAAGGGTGGGTATAAAAGAACATGGAAGAGTGCGAGAACAAGGCCGGAGCTGAGGCTGAAACTGAGGTTGAGGCCAAGGCTGAGGCCGGGGTCAAGGCAGAGGCCTCAGAGCCTAAGAAAAACAGATTTGAGGAATTCGTGGACATGCACGGCTGGAGCGGCAGCACGCTGAAGCTGATAGCCGTGGTAACGATGCTGATAGACCACATCGGCGCGGGCCTTCTGGAACGTTTTGCAATGGAACACCCGGAGCGCCTGCTGTGGGGACTGAATGCCGATCAGATAAAGGACATAGACTTCGTTATGCGCTCGATAGGACGCATCGCGTTTCCGATATACTGTTTCCTGCTGGTCGAGGGCTTCGTTAAGACCAGTAATGTATGGAAATACTTCACGCGCCTGATGATTTTCGGACTTATATCGGAGGTTCCGTTCGACCTGTGCTTTTTCGGAGCCTTCCCGTACTGGGAGCATCAGAACGTTATGTTTTCACTCGCGCTGGGTGTGCTGATGCTGATATGCATAGATAGGGCAGGAAAGGCGCTGCTCGACCCGGAAAAGGGGAATAAGAGGCAGGGTTTTGCCGGATTTGTGCAGTTCCTTATCATGATACCCTTTGCGGTCGTGGCATACTTCGCCTTTGTGGATTACGTATGCCTCGCTATATTCGTGATATTCGTCTTCTACCTCGGCAGAAAGAGCAGGGTCGGAAACCTGCTGGCAATGACGGGCTCCTGCTTCATTCTTGACGAGATCCCGGCACTTGCGGGACTGATACCGCTGGCACTTTACAACGGAAAACGCGGACTGAAGCTGAAATACTTCTTCTATTCCTTCTATCCGGCACACATACTTCTTATATGGCTTTTCGGAAAGTTCATTCTGAAGCTTTGAAGCATTCATACAGATACAGATATTTAAGGGCATTGAACATAACGTTCGTGCCCTTTATTTCGTATTGGGCTCCGTCTGCTGCATGATATGCCGTGATGGTGTTGCGGTATACGAGTGCCATACCCGATATGTCGGAAGGAGCAAGGACAGTATCTCCGAGCTCGACGTGGTCGGTATATGCCTTCATTAAGAGGGTCTCGGTTGAGGCGATCCTGTGATCGCTGCCAATACGCATGAGATTGACCTCGTCCTCGAAAAGGAAATGATGGTTTCCGCTCTGACGAGCTTCCGAGACCTCGGCCTTCAGAGCCTCACGCTGGGCGGTATCAAGCTGGGCGATGGTAACGGCTGCCTTATCGGGAGCGGATTCATCGGTCCTGATAAGCTCTCCGTATTCGGTAAAGCGGGCTGAATAGCCGCAGGAACACTTCAACTCGTCGTTCGTGCTGAAAAGAGCAGCTCTTTTTCCGCATTTGGGGCACATGAAAAGAGTGGTCTCAAGTCCGAGAGCCATCTTCTTGCCCTTGAACGGAACGCGCTCTCTTGACTGGGTCTCGTAAGCATTTTCATAAAGGTCGTGCTTGATGGCGTCGTTGATCTCGTCGTCGGTCATTCCGGCGAGCTTTTCGGGATCGAAATACCTCATGAGCCTGCCGTTAAGCTTACCGCGCCTGAGTGTGAAGCCCCAGCGGGGCTGCGTGAAATATCCGCCTTCGAGCCTGTATGTTATAAGTCCGGCGCCGGACTTTCTGATCAGCTTTCCGATAGTGGGAGCGAAGGAACAGGTCAGACCGTTAAAGGAGCGGTTGCCTTCGGGGAAGATAGCCACGCTGTAGCCGGATTTAAGGTCGCGAAGCATCTGGGATACCGTATTGATGCCGGCCTTGCCCTTGAAATGTATGATGGGGGCGAAAACAAAATCGAGCAGCTTGAACAGAAAACCGTTCCGGGTAACCTGCTCACCTGCAACGAAATACAGCTGTTTTGAAGCGGCTAGGCCCAGCAGTATGGGATCGTAGTCGGTATTATGATTGCAGACCAGAACATAGGGACCTTCGATTCCGGAAAGATCGTCCCAGGAATAGTTGAATTTATGTTTGAAGACAGGTGCGCAGATCCTGCCAAGTATCCTGAACAGCCTTACATGCCTGCGGTGCAGTTTATCTGTTATACGCTCATGAGCCATAAAAAAGCCCTCCCGGTCGATATGAAATAATCATACCACCGGGAGGGTGTTTTTAACAAGTGTTATGCCGACTTATTACTTCGAGATAACTGTGCGTCCGATCTTGATCTGAACTGAGAATGTGCCGTAAACACTGTTGTTCAGACCGCCGACCGTGATCTTGATGATGTTGTACTGGTTCTGTGAACCGGGTCCGGTCTTCTCGCAATCGGTTATCTTGTCGGTTACATCCGTGCCGTCAACATAGAGCTTGAAGCACTGTGTAAGAGCGCCGGGAAGTGATCCGCTGACGCTGCTTGAGATTACCTCGTACTTTGTCTCGGGC
>CAJOQS010000173.1 GCA_905236925.1 uncultured Lachnospiraceae bacterium
ATGGTGGTCTCCGAGGCCATTCAGGCCATCGAGTGCACCTGGGTCCGGGAGCTGGACAACGCCCAGGACGATCAGCCCGGCGTGCTGGACGGCTATCAGCCCCCCTATCACGACTTCAACGGCATCACCTCCCAGTTCGGCGCCCACTTCATCCTGCGCATTGACCGCATTTTGATGAAGAAGAAGTACAGCGACGCCATCATCAACGGCGTGACCGCCCGTGATTTCCCCGCTCTTCCGGTCGATTACGGATACCGCGATTCAAAGAACTTCTGGTTCCACAGAAAGCGCCGCATGAGAGCCGAGCTTCTTCAGGTCCGCCAGGCTTCCTTAAGCTCCGTCCGCTACGCTGCCGACAGGGCCGACGACAAGATCAAGTTCACCGATGATGCCCTCAAATGCCTCCTCGGCGTTCCTAGAGTTTTCCTTTCCACCGCCCTGAAGGGCTGCGTCGAATGGGCACGCCAGAACAATGTCGAGCTCATTACCGAGGAACACATGAAGATCATCAATGACAAGCGTTCAAAAGAAAAGGCAAACAAAAAATAAACAATCCATTCCACGAAGGAGATGACCATTATGAAAGTTGTACTTGCAGGTGCTTACGGCAACCTCGGTTCCGACATTTTCAGAGCATTGCTCAAGGAGGGCCACAGCGTTGTAGCCCTTGATATGATCGAGCGCGATCTCGGTCTCAGCGGAGATTACAGGTTCGTCAAGGTCGACGTTACCAAACCCGAGACCCTTAAGGGAACCTGTGACGGTGCCGATGCCGTCATCACAACAGTCGGCCTTACAAAGGGTTCGGCAACCGTTTCCAACTATGACATCGATTATCAGGGCAATCTTAACATCCTGAACGAGGCCAAAAGCGCAGATGTGCGCCACTTCACCTATATTTCCGTTATCAAGGCCGACAAGGCACCCAAGGTTCCGATGCTCCACGCTAAATATCTTTTTGAGCAGGAGCTTAAGAAGAGTGGCCTTACCTATGTTATCCACCGTCCGACCGGCTACTTCTACGATATCGTCAAGGTCTTCCGCCCGATGATCGAAAAGGGCGAGGTTACTCTTCTCGGCAAGGCTCCGGTACACGCGAACGTTATCTCGACAGAGGATTTCGCTGATTTCATCGTTAAGCACATGATGGATGAGAACAAAACCTACGATGTCGGCGGCAAGGAAACCTATTCCTACGAGGAGATCGCGAATATGTGCTTCGCCGCAGCCGGCAAGCAGCCCGTTATCAAGAGAGCGCCCGCATGGCTTTTCGATGTTCTCGCTTTTGTCAACAAGCTTAAGAAGAACGGCAAGGAGGCCATACTCCGCTTCTCAAAGTGGACTCTCACCGAGGAGATGGTCGGCTCCACAACTTACGGAGACATGAGCTTTGCCGAATACATCAAAGAAAGCTTCAAGGAGGCATAAGAGATGCTCTGGAATGAATTACTCATCATCTGCATAGTCTGCGCGGTTCTGAGCGCGGTAGGCTTCTACAAATATGTATATTTCCTCTCGATCGGCTACGGCTTCGCCATTGCCGGAGGAGGCATCACCGTTCTCGTTCTTTCGATAATGAACGGCAGGACCGACGGTGTTTTGTGGCTTGCGATCGTACAGACCGTCCTGTTCGTATGCTACGGCGCAAGGCTTTCGGGCTTCCTGCTCGCCCGTGAGATAAAGAACGCTTCCTACAGAAAGACCCTTAAGGAAGCGACCGGCAACGACAAGAAGATCCCCGTTTTCGTCAGCGCATCGATCTGGATAAGCGTAGCAGTTCTCTACACGGCTCAGGTCAGCCCCGTATTCTACAGATATGCCAACGGCTCAAAGGACATCACCGTTCCCATCGTCGGAATAGTTATCTCACTCATCGGCCTTTTGATCGAGTCGGTGGCCGACAGACAGAAATCTTCCCAGAAAAAAAGCAACCCTTCGATGGTTGCCACCGAGGGTCTTTACAGGATCGTCCGCTGCCCGAACTATTTCGGCGAGATCATTTTCTGGACCGGTGTTTTTGTTGCGGGACTTACGACCTACAGGAGCGCCGGACAGTGGATCATGGCTGTCGCAGCCTATATCTGCATCGTTTATATCATGTTCAACGGAGCACAGCGTCTTGAGAAGAGGCAGATGGCGCGTTACGGCAAGGACCTGACATACAGGTCATATGCCGACAAAACGCCCATTATCATCCCGCTTCTTCCGATATATCACTTAAACAAGGAAAAATAAGATATGAAGAATTTTACCGTTCCGATGGCACTTGTGGATTTTGTACCCGTGATACTCTTTACCGTGACTTCGATCATCCTGCAGCGCGATCTTTACAATAAAATGAGCAAAGGCGCTTTCGCTCTTTTCGCTGCCGGCACGATCGACATAATCTGCGCGGGATCCTGCAAGGCAATATACAAACTGTTATACGCGACCGGGATCTGTGACATGGAGCCCTTTAACTCCCTGTTCTTCCCTGTTCAGTCCATCGGCTTTCTTTTGGCCGGGCTCGGGATCGTCGCGATGCTCACGCACAGGCAGACCGATACTTCGTTAAAGAGCGTTGCTCCCGCGGTTGTTACGGGAACCTCCCTGTTCATAGTACTTATGGTGGCCGGAGTTGGAATGATATACACAGGCCTAAGCGTTATCGCGGTTAAGCTCAAAAAGCCCGCTCTGATCGCCGCATTTGTGATCTCATTCTTTCTCTTGCTTTCAATGGGGTATCTTTCCTCGAGAGACTTTACCCAGGCCGGAATCAACTGGGCGGCGCAGGGAATGAATGTCCTGGCACAGGGCCTCCTGCTCTACAGTGTGCATGTCCTTCATAAAGCAGGAATGGCAGACCTCTTTCTTGGCAGATAGAGTTTACTTCCGATCACCCAAACACTATAATATTATCAGGAGTCCTGTCGGGGCTCCTGATATTGCATTAGCAGAAAGGAGTATGGCATGGTCAGACTATCCGCATTCGAAGAACTTTTAAGGGAACGCTGCAAGTTAACTGAAGTTGATACATCAGCTTACTCGGGTCTCAGGGTCCGCGGCATGAAATTCAGGATCTCAGCCTATGAAGCCGAGGGACTCGGACACGTATCCTTCATGAGCGCTTCGGGCTTCTGCAATCTCATGAAGATGGATACGATGATCATCACTCCGCGTGAGAAGGACCTTCCGCTTTACTCTTACGACCGAATCCTTGCAGCCGGCAACGATACCCTCATGATCGAGATGTATGACACCCTGACCGGAGAATATCCCTTTGACTCCATGGAAGCCGTCAGGGAGAAGTTCGCGGCATTTCCCGAAAGGGATCCCGGAAAGCACTGGTATGACCCGTTGAAGATCGCTCCCTGCATCTCGTTCAAGGGCAAGAAGGTATTGTCCCCCAGCTTTGACGCTCTTAGCACAGAGTTTTTCCTGAAATACCTGGAGCTTCCCGCAGGTTCCGTCTCCGATCCCGAGTTGAAAGCAGAAAAAACGGCCCATTATGTCAACGGCCTTTTGTCCAACGGCGGACCCTCAACGGATGTTTTCATGAAGGCGCTGGGCCCCGGCAAAACACGCGAGCTGTTCTGCAGCATCCTGTTCGGAACCCGGAACACCTGACGGAAAGGGCAAAAACCCGTTGCCATTTTCCGGTTTCTTTGGTATAATCATACCCTAACTGGGGGAACTAGGACATGAAGCTTCATAAACGAATCGCATTACTGCTCTCAACGGGCATAATGGGGATCGGACTGATATCCTTCCAATTCTCTCCGGCTGCGGCTGAAGATATTTCCCGGATCGGCGGCACAGAAGCAACCACGA
>CAJOQS010000174.1 GCA_905236925.1 uncultured Lachnospiraceae bacterium
ATTTCAAGGAAGCTTGGCGAGTCCCTTGCCTACCGCTGGGAATGTGAAGGGGCCGACGGCTTCACAGTCGAGCCCGCCGAAAAGGAAGGCATCGGAACCGATATCATTCTCCATATCCGAAAGGATGTGCCTGCCGCAGAAGGCAGTTTAGCTTCATCCGAGGGTCAGGCCGATCCCGATGAATACGGACAGTACCTGCGGGAATATCCTCTGTATAAGCTCGTACGTAAGTATTCCGACTACATCCGCTACCCCATCAGAATGCTGATGCCCCACCCGGTTGTCACCAACGAGGCTGAGATCAAGGCTGCCGGCGAAGAGGGACGCGAGCTGCCCGAAGCCGAATATTCCGAGGTCTTCGAGTACGAAACGCTCAACAGCATGGTGCCTCTCTGGCATCGCTCCCGCAGTGAAGTAAGTGCCGAGGAATACAATGAATTCTACAAGGAGCATTTCTCCGACGAAAAGGATCCCATGTCCGTTCTTACCGTTTCGGTTGACGGCAACATCTCCTACAAGGCGCTGTTATTCATTCCTTCCCATCCTCCGGCCGGCTATAACGCCGAGGGCTACGCATCCGGCGCGGAGCTGTATTCCTCCGGCGTACTGATAATGAAGGACTGCAGAGCCGTCCTGCCCGAGGAGTTCAATTTCGTCCGCGGGGTAGTCGATTCCGCGGATCTTAACCTTAACATTTCCCGCGAAATGCTTCAGCAGGACAGGCAGCTTAGCCTTATTGCCTCCGGAATCGCAAAAAAGATCAGGACCGAGCTTTTAAGGCTCTTAAAGGAGGAACGCGACAAGTATCTTGAACTCTATAAGTTCTTCGGCCAGCATCTCAAGGTCTGCGCGATGGATGATTACGGCGCGAAGAAGGACTCTCTTGCCGAACTCCTGATGTTCTGGTCCGGCAGGGAAAACCGCCTCATAACTCTGGACGAGTATGTAGATGCGATGCCCGAGGGCCAGAAGTACATCTACTACGCCTCCGGACCGTCCGTAGCCGCAGTCGACGGCCTGCCCCAGACCGACTTCGTCAGAAGCCACGATATGGATGTCCTCTATTTCATTGATAAAGCCGACGATTTTGTCTCTGATATGTTCAAGAATTACAGGGGCATAAAGTTTCGCTCCATAATAGACGGCGATCCCGAACTGGACGGCGGCGAGGCAAAGGTCAACACCGACCGCTACAGAAGCACCTTTGAATTCATCAAGGAAACGCTCGGCAGCGATGTAGACGAGGTCTGCGCCACCGGCAAGCTGAAGAACCACCCCGTATGCCTTTCAAGCGGCAGCGGAGTTACCTTCGAAATGGAGAAATATTTTAAGGCCATCCATAAGGACGCCCCTATCAGGGCCAAAAGGATTCTCGAGCTGAACGTTCAGCATCCCGCTTTTCTGGCACTCGATGCCGCAAGGGTCAGCGCCCCCGAAAAGGCAAGGTCATATTGCAGGATCCTGTACAATCAGGCCAAAATGATAGCCGGGCTCCCGATTGAGGACCCCGGCGGATATACGGATCTTATAGTAAGTACGTGGTATTAGCTTTCAGGGCGGAGCAGCATCCTGTCATTATCCAGGGCTTCGCCCGATCTCTGTTTAAACTTCGCGAGAAGATCGTCAACGGTCGTATTCTTTCTTTCTTCGCCGCTCACATCGTAGATTATGCTGCCCTGGTTCATCATAAGGGTCCTGTTGCCCAGATCCAGGGCACTTTGCATGTTATGCGTGATCATAAGGCAGGTAAGTTTTTCCCTGCTCACTATCTCCTCGGTAAGCTTAAGTACTATTGCCGCAGTCCCCGGATCAAGCGCTGCGGTATGCTCGTCCAGAAGCAGGAGCTTGGGCGGATTGACGGTTGCCATAAGAAGCGTCAGTGCCTGTCTCTGACCTCCCGAGAGAAGTCCTACCGGCTGCTGCATGCGGTCCTCAAGGCCCATTCCGAGGACCGAAACCCTTTCCCTCAGCCCTTCTCTTTCCTTCCCGGAAAGGAAAGAAAGCCAGCCTCCGCCGCCTGCTGCCAGCGCGAGGTTTTCCTCTATGCTCATGTCCGGAGCGGTCCCAAGCAGGGGATCCTGGAACAGTCTGCCTATCTTTCTTGCCCTGACGTGTTCGGATGTCATGGTTATATCTTCCCCGTCAAGAACAATGCTTCCAGTATCGGTTATAAAGGTTCCCGCTATCGCGTTGAACAGCGTTGATTTTCCGGCGCCGTTCGCTCCGATTATCGAGATAAAATCTCCCTTCTTCACATGCAGCGACAGATGCGAGATCGCTGTTTTCTCATTGACCGTCCCGGGGTTGAAGGTCTTTGAAATATCATTTATTACAAGCATATTATAAAGACCTCTCTTTCTCCGCCCTGCGAACGGCAATCTTCCTTTTGATAAGAGGCAGCTGACTTCTGATGTACGGGCCCGCGATTGCTATCGCAACTATAACGGAAGAAACGAGCTTGAGCATGTAAGCGGGCATGTTGAGGCGCAACGCCACGGTGTATACAACTCTGAACACGAAGGCTCCGAGGATAGCTCCGAGCATTCTCAGTGAAACGCTGCGCTTCTTTACAAAGGCACGGCCGATAAGCAGGGATGCCAACGCAACCGTCACCATTCCCGTTCCTATGTCGATATTCACCGATTTCTGCGACTGGGCCAGAAGGCATCCCGACAGGGCCGTGAACGAATTGGATACGCACAGACCTATCGTAGTCGTAAAGGCGGGGTTGATCGATGACGAGCGTACCATCGCGGGATTGTTGCCCGTTGCTCTTATCGCAAGTCCCAGTCTGGTCTTCAGGAAAAACCTCAGCAAAACGAAAACTGCCGCAACGGCGATGATGATCACAACGAGCTTATACTGTGATTTGAACACCGTTCCACCCAGTAATTCCTTCATCTTCGTAAAGACCGTCTCTGTCTTGTTCATGTTCAGGATCGATGAATTTCCCATCACAGCTATGTTCACGGAATAGAGCGCGGTATTGACGATTATACCCGCGAGCAGGCTGTCGACTCCCATTCTCGTCTGGAGAAGCGCGGTAACAAATCCCGATAAAACTCCGGCAAGCATCGCAGCCGGAAGAGACAGGAACGGATGCCCTGCGATCGCCACAACGGCTCCGACGGCTGCCCCTAAGGTAAAGCAGCCGTCAGTTGAAAGATCGCATACATTGAGCATCGAATAGCTGAGGAACAGTGCCAGAACAGTCAGCGAGCTCATGAGTCCGAGCTCAAGTGCCGTCTGTAAAAGCGGAAGCATGGTATCCAATAAGAAGACCTCCTGTGTCAGATGCGGTTTTTCTTTCTTTATTTAAGGTCGGAGAAGTTCTCCGCGGTTTTGATCTCAACGATCTTGAGGCAGTAAGGTGTAAATGCGGTCTTCACTGTCGCAAGGTCAAGTCCGAGAGCGGCGGTCACCTCGGTATTAACGGTTGCGGTACCGTTGTCAAAAGTCTTTACAGCAAGTGTTGCAGGTGCTTTGCCGTCTACAAGGATGTCCTTGATCATGTTGGCGGTTTCAACTCCGAGGTTTGCGTAATCAACACCGTATCCAACAAATGCGCCGTTCAATGCGAAGGAATCGGCTCCTGCGTAGTGAGGGATCTTAGCTGCGGAGAATGTCTCGTAGATAGAAAGCTCAGCGGTCATGATCGTGTTGTCGGTTGGAGTAAATACAGCATCAACGCCTTCGCTTACAAGTGCCTGCGCTGCAAGCTTAACTTCGTCAACGTTCGTTCCGGTGCGCTCTACATAGGCAATCCCCTTCGCGTCAAGATATTCCTTTGCGGCAGCTATCGAGGTGGTGCTCGCGTCCTGTCCGAGGTCATACAGAAGACCGATCTTGTCGGCTGCGGGATCGTTTGCGAAGATAAGGTTCAGAACAGCTGTAGTGTCAAGATAATCCGAGGTTCCGGTGATGTTCTTTCCGGGCTTTTCAAGGCTTTCAACAATTCCTGTCGCAAGGGGATCCGATACTGCGGCGAAAACAACGGGGATTCCGTTTTCTTCGGTTGCTGCCTGCATTGCCATCGCTACGGGAGTTGCTACAGCTACCATCAGATCAACCTTTTCGGAAATGAAATTGGCGATGATCTGGCCCATTACATTGGAATCGGCCTGGCAGTTATCATACAGTATCTCGATCTTAACGCCGTTCGCGCTCTCGATCTCTGAAAGGCGTGCCTTAATGTTGTCAACGATCTGGTTAAGGGATGCGTCGTCAACGTAGTTGCAGATACCGACCTTATAGGTCCTGGTGCTTTCTGTTGCGCTTCCTGCAGTGCTTCCGGCGTCACTTACGGAATTCTTGGCTTCCTTGGAGCTGCAGGCGCCGCATGCGGCAAGAATGCAGATACAGAGCAGCATGGTTACGAGTGTCTTGAGTGTCTTTTTCATTTTTTTGTCCTCCTGATTCTTCTTTTCGGGGTCTTTCCCCTTTGAAAGTATGTCGTTTGGAATGCAGATGGACTTGTTTGCAAAACAAAAAGTCCCAGCATTCGTTAAAATGCTGGGACAGGATATACATATATTCCTGCGGTGCCACCCGGCTTGATGTACTTAAGTACACCCACTTAGACATACAACATGATATGCCGACCTTTGTTGTCGGAGAGTCCTGCTCCGTCTCCCATACTCCCTGAAACCAGGTTTCCGTTCGCCCTCAAAAGCCCATTCGGTTCAGTTTTCAATACTGCACTCACACCGCCGGCAGCTCTCTGTGAATGAAAATGATGAACTTACTTGCTCTTTCTCAACGGTTGTTCATTTTATATCACAACAGAATTATACCTGTCAACACCTTTTTATTGATTTTTTTTCTTCTTCTTTTTCCCGGATGTCTCGGATGAGTCATCGCCGGTTGCAGAAGCATCGTCCGCATCACCGCTGCCGGGAACGGGTCCGTCCCCTATTATCAGCGTTCCGTTCTCATCGATGTAGGAGCCTGCGGGAAGATGATCAAGGCATATATCGTCGGGATGATAGATATAAGGAGTATCCCAGGTCTCGCATATCTGGGGAGGATCGATCAGTTCACCTGTCGTCCTGCTCCTCATATAGATCTCATCCTTCTGGATCAGAACCACACTCCTGGTTTCGCTGAGCGGGCAGTACTCGGTCGCTATCTTGCCGCTTGTCGTGCAGATGTTAACCCTGACATGGCAGGTGCAGCGCTGAGTGGGAACCGTACCCTTAGCGAAGTATTCCTCCTTGACGCATGATCCGCCTTCGGCCTGATCGCAAAGACCCGCCACAGCAAGCTTTCCGCACTTTGTGCAGACAGACGCCTTGACGATGGAATCGGGCATCTCCCAGCCCTTGTCCTCAAGCTGCTTTGTCGAATGGACTTCCTCCATGATATTGCGCCAGATATCCTGCTGATAGGTCTTGTTATACTGGTCGAAATTGTGGTCATAGCCCGTCCATACGGCCGCTGTGTAGTAAGGAGTATAGCCGGCAAACCAGAGGTCGTTGTTCTTCGAAGCCGTTCCGGTCTTTCCGGCAACATGCATCTTGTATTCCTTAAAGCCGAGCCTCGAGCCGGTACCCTTTGTAACGGTATCGTGCATCGCATCGGTCAGAAGCCATGCGGTCGAGGTCTTCATTACCTGCCTCGATTCGGTCTCGTTCTCAAGAAGAACATTACCGTCGTGATCGAGGATCTTAGTATAGTACATCGGCTTGTTGTAAACGCCGTTGTTTGCGATCGAAGCGTACGCCGCGCAAAGCTCCACATTCGTTACACCGTTTGTCAGACCGCCCAGCGCGATGGCCAGGTTGACATCCGAGTAAACGGTTCCGTCATCGTTCGCCTGATATTTAACAAGAGTAGAGAAGCCGAGCTTTTCCAGATACTCGTATCCGAGGGATGCTCCTATCTGCTCCAGCGTTTTTACGGCTACTATGTTAAGTGAATTGTAGATACCAGTACGTATGGACTGAAGGCCCCTGAAGCCGGTACTGTACCAGTTTATGACCTCCTTTGCGGTCCCGGGATAGAAGTACTGTGTGTCATCCTGAACCGAAGCCAGAGTAAGTCCTCCCGCGTCAAGTGCGGGAAGGAAGGAAGCGAGGACCTTGAATGTCGATCCCACGGAACGTGTGGTGTTCGACGCGCGGTTAAGCGTAAGGCTGCCCGCCTTGGGACCTCTTCCGCCGTAGATGGCAACTACCTTGCCCGTCGACTGCTCTATGATCGAGAACGAGGACTGGGGCTGGGGCGTCAGGTATTTGCTCTCGACATAGGTGTCGCCCTCTTCAACCTTGGCAGCCCTGAATTCGTCTATCTTTGCGTAGATATCATCAGGCGAGAGGGTCAGCTCCGTAATGCCCTTCTTCTTGCCGTCCTCATGATAATACAGTCCTTCGGAATCAACAAAATCCTCGAAATACTGCAGCAGATGCGAGCGCTGATAGTGGATCACG
>CAJOQS010000175.1 GCA_905236925.1 uncultured Lachnospiraceae bacterium
ACAGCCGACAAAGGTCGTGCCCATTCCTTCAAGATCCGATGACTCGGCAGCCTTGAACATCAGCTGTTCGTTCGTCTGCCTGAGAGAATCCTCAACAAGGGTTATTAAGCTGTATTGATCGGGCCCCGCTTGTGTAAGGAGCTCCGTGAACTTTTCTACGCAGAACCTTGAGGCAAAATCACCGGCCTTATGTCCGCCCATACCATCGGCAACAATATACAGATTGGCAAGTGCGCCGACGGGTTTGTCGCTGGCGAAGACGTAATCCTGATTCATCTGTCTGACGATTCCGATATCGGTCTGCGCGTAAGATCGCATTACCAATCACCTCTTCTTGCTAGGTATTACTAGTGTAACTTCTTCTTAACTGGCCGCAAGCAGCGTCAATATCTTTACCCATTCCTTTTCTAATAGTAACATTTATTCGGTTTTTTTCAAGTATATTTTTGAATGCCTGGACTCCCTCGGTGTTTGTTTTGGTATAGTTCCGCTCCTTCACGGGGTTGACCGGGATGAGATTCACATGCGCGTTCTTACCCGCAAGAAGCCCCGAAAGTATCCTCGCGCATTCGGGTGAATCGTTGACCCCGTTGATAAGGCTGTATTCAAACGTGATGCGCCTTCCCGTCTTCACGAAATAATAATCGCAGGCCTCCATGATCTCGGCTATCGTGTACTTATTGGCTATCGGCATGAAGGAGCGCCTCAGCTCATCGGTGGGCGAATGAAGCGAAACGGCAAGGGTGAGCGTATACTGCCTGTCGGCGAGTTCCCTGATCTTGGGCACAATGCCGCAGGTAGACACGGTTATATTCCTGCCGCTGATATTCAGACCCTTCCCGTCCGAGATAAGTTCATAAAAACGGCAGAAATTATCGAAATTGTCGAAGGGTTCTCCGGTTCCCATCACTACGACATTGCTGACTCTGTGGCCGTCATGGCGCTGTATGTGATATATCTGCTCAAGCATCTCTCCCGCCGTCAGATCCCTGATCCTGCCTCCGATCGTCGAAGCACAGAAATTGCAGCCCATCCTGCACCCGACCTGACTTGAGATGCATACGGAATTGCCATGGTCGTAGCGCATGAGCACGGACTCTATGATGTTGCCGTCGGCAAGCCTGAACAGGAATTTCTCGGTATCACCTTTTTCCGATTTCAGGACCGTAACCTCTTCAAGCTGCGGAAGAAAGTAATCCTCGGCCAGCATCTTTCTGAGACTGATCGGAATATTGGTCATCTCGTCCCATTCGGTGACCAGCTTCTTATGGAGCCACTCAAATATCTGCGCCGCGCGGAATTTCTTCTCGCCGGCGGCTTCAAGGACCGCAGTCAGCTCACTGAGGCTGAGAGATTTGATATCGTCCATGGAATCTCCTTTGTTCTGTCATTTCCTGATGAGTTTTGAATAGAAGAACCCGTCCGCGCCGTTATCGCCCGGGAGCAGTTGGCGCTGAAGCTCGCAGTCATATCCCTTCGCGGCAATATATGCGACATTCTCCTCATTCTCCGCCCTGTTAACCGTACATGTGCTGAAAAGCAGCTGGCCTCCGGGTCTCACATAGCGCACTGCGTTGTCGAGTATCCTTCGCTGAAGAGTGACCAGCTCCTTCTGCCCCTCCGGGGACATATTGTACTTTATATCCGGCTTCCTGCCGATAATGCCGAGTCCGGAGCACGGAACATCGGCTATCACGATATCAAAGGCTGCTTCAAATTCCGGAACGAATACAGCGGCATCGTTTACCCTGGTACTGATATTATTGAGCCTGCAGCGTCTTATATTCTCCTCGATCATGGCAACCTTCTGCTCCGAGATATCGCACGCAAGCACCGAACCTGTTGTCAGCCTGTCGGCGATATTCATGCTCTTGCCTCCCGGAGCGGCACAAAGATCAAGAACTACTTCGTTTCCCGCAACATCGGCGATCTCACCTGCCATTACAGAGCTCATATCCTGAACGGTAAAAAGCCCTTCGGTGAATTCAGGAATGCTGCCAAGTCCGGGATTATCCCTTAATACCATGCATCTGGCTCTCTCTGTTCGCGAAACACAGATCCCGCGGGCGGTAAGCCTTTCAAACAGTTCTTCGGGCGATATTCTTGAGGCATTGCACCGGATACAGGTTTTTGACGGCTCAAAATAATAATCAAACGCTTTTATGGCCGCCTCTTCCCCGTAATTGTCAAGAAAATAGCGCACGATCCATTCCGGCATGGAATACCGGATGCTCATACGCCCCGTATTATTCTCGCTATTATCATTTCCAAAGCCCGCAAGCTCTTCCTTGTTCCTTGCAATATTGCGCAGCACACCGTTCACAAATCCGCTGAGATTGACCAGACCGCGTTTTTTAGTAAGCTTGACTGATTCGTTGCATGCGGCGGAATCTGGAACATTCATATACAAGAGCTGATAGACGCCCATAAGGATGATGTTCCTGATAACAGGCTTCATTCCGGCTGTTTTTGTCTTTGAAACCGAATCAATAACATGGTCAAGAGTTATCCTGCGCTCAACGACGCCTATAACAAGTCTTTTTACAAAGCTTCTGTCCATGTCGGGAAGGTCCCTGTGAGCGTCAAGATATCCTGCCATGACAAGGTGGGAGGGCCTGTGCTCTTCGAGAACAGCCATTATTAAATTCAGACAGTCATTTCTGATATCCGTCAAGCCCGCACCTCCTTCCACAGTAAAACCATCGCTTAGTCGGCCCTTCGTCCGCAAACGGTACCTTCTTCGATTTTAAACCCTCGAAGGAAATCCGCAGCGAGCATTCTTCTCTTTCCTTCAAGCTGAACTTCGTCAAGCTCGAGACATCCGTCGGCAGTCTCAACAAAAAGGCCGCCGTAATTATCGGTAAAGAGTCTGCCCGGAATATGTTCAGAATTACCTGTACAACTACCGGAAACAGGTTCTTCTACAACAGTAGTCCGCCATATTTTCAGCATTTTCCCGTTAATGTAGGTAAAAGCTCCGGGCCAGGGAATAAGTCCTCTGATAAGCCTTTCCAGCTTAACCGTTGAAGTATTAAAGTCCAGCTCTCCCATTTCCTTTTTGAACATTCCAACGTAGGTGGCCTCGTCATTATTCTGGGGAACAGGCTGAGCAGTGCCGTTCTCGATCATATCCATGGCTTCAAGAAGCGTCGGTCCTGCAAGCTCCATAAGCCTGTCGTGAAGGCTTCCGGCGGTCTCGTCAGGTGCCAGCTCGAGCTAGCGGGCGAGGATCATATCACCCGTATCAAGCCCCTTTTCCATATACATGATCGTAATGCCGGTCTCCTTCTCGCCGTTTATGACAGCCCACTGTATCGGGGATGCCCCGCGGTATTTCGGAAGGAGCGACGCATGAACATTGATGCAGCGATACTTCGGAAGCTCGAGCAGATTTTCGCGAAGGATCTGTCCGTACGCAGCAACAACAATAATGTCGGGATTCAGTTGTTTTATAGATTCTACAGATGTCTCCTCGGATGCCTTGAGGGGCTGCAGAACAGGTATCGAATGCTCAAGGGCAACTTTCTTAACCTCGGAGAAGATTATCTCATTCCCTCTTGAATTCGGTCTGTCGGGCTGGGTCACAACTCCGACGACCTCATGCCTTGATCCCAGCAAAGCCTTTAAAACTCCGGCTGCGATCTCCGGCGTTCCCATGAATACTACACGCATAGAATGAATTCGATGTCCTTTCTTTTCTTATGACTCCTGCGGTTCCTGAGCCTCCTGGGCTGTTGTCAGCTCACCTTCAACCTTGCTGGTATAGAGAACACCCTCAAGATGATCAAGCTCATGCTGAATAGCCCTCGCAAGAAGCTCGCTGCCTTCTATTTCGATCGGCTGCATTTCTTCATCAAGGGCCTTGACCTTTACATGGTTGGCTCTTGTAACGGTTCCCTGCTTCCCGGGTACCGAAAGGCAGCCCTCGGGGCCGGTCTGTTCACCGTCCATCTCAATGATCTCGGGATTAACGAGGATAATAGGTGAATCGCCTTCTTCCGAAACATCAATGACCACTATTCTCTTGAGTACACCGACCTGCGGAGCCGCCAAACCAACACCGTTGGCCTCATACATGGTATCGAGCATATCCCCGATAAGCTCTCTGTTGCGGGCAGTCATTTCGGTAACGACCTTGCTTGTTTTGTTGAGGATCGGGTCACCCTCTGTCCTGATGTTCCTGATTGCCATTATAAAAATCTCCTCTCAGTTGAAGTTGAACTGCAGCCCAATGTCCTTACCGTATTTCTCCTCACATCTGCTCAGTTCGTTCTTTAATTCTACAAGTGTGGAATAGTCTCCGGCCTTGATATTTACTACTTTTCTGTATATGTCTCTGGCCTTGGCCAGGGGTGCGTCCACAGGGCCGATGACCTTAAAATCCGTGCTGTGTAAAGTATTTTTCTTTACAGATTTTCTATCTATAAATATCCGTATATCCTCCGCAACCCTGTCAGATGCGGCAGACAGAATTCCTTCATCGGCCGATAATATCATAACCGACAGCATACACCTTGCCGGAGGATAATTCATCAGCCTCCTGAATCCGTATTCCTCCTCGTAAAAGCCTTCATAATCCGCGCGTGCGGCGCAGTCGATGCAGTAATGCCCTGGATTGTAGGTCTGTATCACAACATCTCCCGCAAGCTCTCCTCTTCCTGCGCGTCCGGAGGCCTGTGTAAGGAGCTGGAAGGTTCGTTCCCCCGCCCTGAAATCAGGCGCGTAAAGCGACATATCGGCCATAAGTATACCGACAAGGGTACACTTGTGGAAATCATGCCCCTTCACTATCATCTGCGTGCCAATGAGGATATCAGCTTCTTCGTTCGCAAACGAGGACAGTATCTTATCATAGCTGTCCTTCGCAGAAGTCGTATCTGCGTCCATTCTGAGTATCCCGGCTCCCGGATACAGTTCCTTAAGCTTCTCCTCCACCTTTTGGGTGCCGAGGCCGAATGTGCCGATATACGGCGATCCGCACGAGGGACACCTGTCGGGCTTCTGAACGGAATATCCGCAGTAATGGCAGACAAGCCTGCCTGTATTGTGGTAGGTCATCGAGATATCGCAGTGGGGACATTTGATAACATGTCCGCAGCTGCGGCAGGTAACAGAACCCGAATAGCCTCTCCTGTTCAGGAAGATCATCGCCTGTTCACCCTTATTCAGCCTGTCTTCAAGTAGTTCTCTCAGCTCTATTGAAAAGGCGGACCTGTTTCCGACCTTGAGCTCTTCGCGCATGTCAACGACATGAATCCGCGGAAGTGCCGCTCCGCCGGCACGTTCATTCAGCCGGAACAGCTCGATCCGCCCGGATCTGGCCATTGTATAGGCTTCAAGTGAGGGAGTTGCCGATCCGAGTATAACCGAGGCGCCTTCCTCCTCACCGCGTCGGAACGCAACCTCCCTTGCGCTGTAGGCGGGCATATTCTCGGCCTTGTAGCTGCTTTCG
>CAJOQS010000176.1 GCA_905236925.1 uncultured Lachnospiraceae bacterium
AGGGTCATTCCATTTAATGAGGGACCCTCTTTCGAGATGAAGCTCAAGGGAAGCCATAACCAGATCAACGCGAGGTTCGTCTACGAGATCGCTACGTCTCTCTACGGATGTGACGGTGATGCAGTCCGCCGCTCGATAGCCGGCTTCAACGGTCTCCGCCACCGAATGGAGCTTGTTGGTGTTTCGGAGGGCATCGAGTTCTACGATGATTCGATCTCCACGATACCCGAAGCCGCGATAGCCGCAGTTACGAGCATTCCGAATGCCTGCACCCTCCTCATCGGAGGAATGGACAGGCATATCGATTACGATATCCTTGTCGAGTTCATCCGCGACCACGGCGAGTTCCGGTATATCTTCATGTACGAGTCCGGAAGGCGTATCTTCAAGGATGTCAAGGACCTTGAATACTGCTTCTACAGCGAGGATCTTGAGGAAGCCGTCAACGCCGCGAAGCATTTAACTCCCGCAGGCAAGGCATGTATCCTTTCTCCCGCGGCTGCTTCATACGGTTATTTCAAGAACTTCGAGGAGCGCGGAGACGTATTCGCAAGACTCGCGCTCGGCGACATCGACTGATCACACCTTCACCTGACTATGAATAATAAAACTGTACTTGCTTTTACAGGCGATATCGGCTTCGACCATTTCATGGCAAACAAATGGGAGGATGACGCCCTGATCGCCGATGACATACTTCAATACCTGAGCGGAGCAGACCACGTTATTGCCAATGTCGAGGGATCTCTTGTGGGCAAGGATGCCGATCTGGTTCAGGCCGCGGAGATGCGCCTCATGCACACGATCGATCCTGCTGCCGTATCGGTGCTCGACAAAATGCACGCGGACATCTGGAATCTGTGCAACAATCACATAATGGACGCAGGCCCGGAAGGATTGGCTGCCACTCTTGATCTCGCCCGGGGTCACGGCATCAGAACGCTCGGAGTCGGAATGGATCTTTCTGAAGCGGCAACTCCCCTGTATCTGCCCGAAGCAGGCGGCATCGGTATCTTCTCGGTAGGCTATCAGCGCGGCTGCAAGCCGGCAGGTTCCGAGAAGGCCGGGTGTCTCTCGTGGAGCGATATGGATACCATCCGCAGTGTTATTTCCGAGATCAGGAAAACCTGCCGCTGGTGCATCGTTGTTTCCCATGGCGGCGAGGAGTTCACGGCACTCCCGACACCCTACACGCGCGACCGTTACCTCGAATACCTTGAAATGGGCGCCGATGTTGTTGTCTGCCATCATCCTCATGTTCCGATGAATTATGAGCGTGTCGGCTCCAAGATGATCTTCTATTCCCTCGGCAATTTCATTTTTGACACACCGTACCAGCGATCCCAGTTCTATACCGACCTCGGAGTTCTGCTGAAGCTCACCTTTACGGAGGACGGATTTGAATTTGACGCAAAGGGCATACGCATCGACAGGGAATGCGGACATGTTGTCAGCAATGCCCTTCCCGATATATTTGCCGATGTTCCCGAACGGGAATACCTTCTTCTGGCTCCCCTTTCGGCAAAAATGTTCGTAGCAGCCACCAAGCGCCAGCAGAAGTTCATGTATCCCGCAAAGTACTCCGATTCAACCACCGAAGAAGAGTGGCACGAGAACTTCTGGAACGAGAAACGGAGCGGGCGCGTACCGGGCGAAGGCCTTGATTTTCAGATCGTCTGCCCTCTTGCCGATGAAGCGGAAAAGGGCGCCTGGAAAACAAGCACCCTCGAAAAAGTCAAGCAATATATCCTGAATATGGCAGGATCCGAAGCATAAAGCTCCGGATCCTTTTTTATTTCTCACTTTGTCTTGTATTTAAGATCGTATTCCTTGCAGTACTGCTCGGCATAGCTTCCTGCAGTGACAATGAACTCGCAGGTCGATGTAATGAAACTAAAGGCCGTGTCCGCGATAAAAGTGCAGTTCTTCGGTATCGTAAGCTGCTTTAGGCCTCTCTTACCCGAAAGGGCATAATCGGCAATGACCGTTACCGGGAGACCATCAACAGTTTCAGGGATCACAATCGAGGAAGGATAGTCGGTATTGTCCGGTATCCCCCAGAATTCGACATGATCGGACTCCTTATGGAATAACAGTACTTCCCCGCTTTTATTTCCGCTGTTCCCGCCGCTTATCCCCTTCAGCTTCCTGTACTCTTCAAGCGTCCGTGCGGTATTGTCAAGGCTCTTCACCTGGTCTGAAGGCTTTGTATACGCCGTAACATCAAAAGAATAAAGAGTCTTCTGTGCAGAAGGTATCATGTCGCAGGCTACGGGCTGATAAGTAAAACGGTATGAGCTGTCAATCCAGAGCAGTTCGATCTTATTAGCCTCGGAGCAGAACAGAGTGTTGAATCCGTCCGTTTTCCTCTTAATTCCGCTGCTTGACCAGTTATTGCATTCGGACTGGTAGAAATCATATCCCGTGGCTGTTGTCGCATACAGAAAGGCATTGTTGAAATACAATTTTCTTCCGGGATTCTTCCGGACGTAATCATCAAGTGCGCTCTTGAGGTCCTTGCCCTGTCCGACCCTTGCCTTCACATAGCTCGCGGGATTACAGGAATAATCAGCGGCTATCACCGATCTGTCCTCCGCCACGCACATGTAGTCTATTACATAATAGCTTCCGTTCTCGTAGAACCAGTTGATCACATGTCCCGCGCTGCCGGCCATCATTATCAGGCCGTTCGCTTCATAATCGCCGTATAGTGACCATAACGCACCTGAAGCAAAGTTGCAGCACACTCCGACGAAATTCGTGAAAACGCAGTCGTCATTCGGCATATTGTACCAGCGCTGGTCTTCGGGATAATTGTCGTAACCCCTCTGCCCGCAGGCAGGTCCGTGAGGCTCCTCCTCGGCGTTTCCGTATGCATGATTCGCAAATATCCATGCCGTGTAATCGGTTATCGTATGGAGCTTTTCCGGAATATCCTCGAGGTTGATGGTCTGGTGCGGATCGGATGCCTTGGGAAGGGTTTTCGAACCGTACATGTTGAAGCTCCTGTCGTAGCCCCCTACAGTTCCCTTTCCGTCCCCTATAGTGTCCGCAAGGGGATCGGCATCCGCGCGGGTAGTTGAGAGCAGGCTGAAGGTTTTTAAAATAGTACCCTTCGAATCAAGTGCGTAAACCTCAGCAGTTCCCTCCGCATAGGGTTTTACCGTGCCGTCACTCTGAACTCTGACGATATTTGCGTCAGATGTACACCAGAACGCCGCTTTGACATCTCCCGCGTCAAGCCGGGCAGTTTCATAAAGATATACCACGTTCCGCTTGCTTTTGTCCGCAGCGGTCAGTGAAGAGCTCTTCTTTGAAGAAGGATCGATCACGGTCGCGAGCTTGCCCTGCGTGTAGGACCTGCATCCTGTCAGCGCCTTGACATCGATCCTGTCTGCCGTTGTTTTCCCGTTGCCCCTTATCCCGATCAGACGTCCAAGATTGGTATCGGTATGGATGTCCTCTGTGTTGTCGGCGGCTATATTAACACGCATGTTGACGGGTATCTTGTCCCTTTTGATATAATTGATCTTCAGCTTCGTGCCCTTGGCTGTATAGATTTCTTCGACTATGGTTCCCTCAAGAACGTTCACATTGCAGGTCCTTGCGTAATCATTCGAGGACATAAAGTCATTCGATTCGGCAGGATAGTAATCCACTCCGGTCAGATCGACGCTGTAAATGAGCTTGTTTGAATAATAATTCTGTCCGGACCGTTCGGTGCAGTCCTTGAAAGCCGCCTTTATCGTCTTGCCCCTTCCGAGCGTTGAATCAACGTAATAGTAGACATTTCCGGCGAAGTTGTTTTCAACTTCACCTGCCCTCTGTGAAATGATATTGGTGAAATCATATACGTAATACAGGCCGTTTTCATAGCACCAGTATACGGTATGCCCGCCGTCTCCGGACATCTGGATTATACCGTGCCTTTCGTAATCACCGACGAGTGCGTATAAGGCTCCCGCGCAGACATTCCAGCATATTCCGGATTCGTTTCTGAATATCCAGTCAGAATTGCCTCCCTGCACCCATGTAAGCCCGTTATGCACAAGTCCTCTGGGATTGTCGCACTCCTGATCAGCGGAATAGAAGCAGTTGTGGACCATAAGATATGAAACATAGTCGGTAATGTTGTTTATCGATTCCTGAATATCCTGGAATTCTATCTCCGAATAGGCCTGCCTGAAGTTCTCTTTGTCCGAATAATCAACTGTGCTGCCGACCGGATCGGCATCGTTATAGGTTGTCGC
>CAJOQS010000177.1 GCA_905236925.1 uncultured Lachnospiraceae bacterium
ACCACTAAGGTTGTTAAGCAAAGAAGTACGCCTCTTTTCAGTTTTGGGGTGCCTATGCTAATGCTCACTTCGCTTCAATTGCCTCCGTGTATCGGTCACAAATTATCTTTCTGTCGAATTCCCTTACCATTTTCTCCCGTCCGGCCTTGCCCATCTGCATTCGCTGCTCGGGCGTGAGCTGGAGGAAGGTTTCTATTGCTGCCACCAGGCTTTCAGTATTCTTGGCCTCGAAGCCGATTCCTGTTACTCCGGGTTCATAGGTTTCCCTGCACCCCGGTACATTCGTTGCTATTACGGGGCGTCCTGTCGAAGCTGCTTCGAGGAGCACATTACTCATTCCTTCATGGTATGAAGCATGCAGTATTGCATGGCTTTCTGCAATGTACCTGTGTACATCCTTCTGGAATCCCAGGTACTTTATTATCCCCTGCTTATCTGCTTCGCGGATTGTCTCCTCGTAGCCCTCATCAAAATCACCGATAAGTCTGAATTCCGTATTCGGGTGCGACTGCTTTATTATCCTTGCCGCTTCAAGTATCTCATCAATTCCCTTGTCCTTCATTATGCGGCCTATGGTGGTAATGATCACGTGGTCGCCATCCATAGGATAGGGTTCATAGCAATTCTGTTCGGTGTTCACACCCGAGCCGGGCAGAACATCCGTTGTGTCTTCGCTTACTATATGGTGTTCCAGCATATAGTCGCGGTTAGCGCTGTTCTGGAAGAATACCTTGCGGGCTTTTTTCAGACCCTTGCGGTACAGGGTCTGAGTGACCTTCTGAAGCAGGCCTCCGTTTTGTATCGAGGTTCCAAGTCCTGTAACATTTGCAATATACGGTACATCAAGTCTGCCGCAAACGTAACCGCCGTACACGTTGGGTTTTATTGTATAAGTCAGCACCACATCGGGTCGTATAATCTTTACAAGCGACTTGTAATGCTTTATAAGACGCAAGTCCCGGATTGGATCGGTCCCGCGGCGGTCCAGGAAGTTATTGTCAATAACCTCTACGCCTAACTGCCGAAGCTCTTCTGTATATTCAGCCGGTGGAACAGACACATAAACCTCGTGTTTTTCCTGTAAAAGCCGTTCCAAAAGTTCACGACGGAACTTATACAGTCCCAGCTGATGATTCGTAAGGATCAGTATTATCATAGCTTCCTTGCAGGGACTCCGACATACGTTCCCGGCACCTCTATATCCTTTATGACAACGGCTCCTGCGCCTATCATGCAGTCGCTACAAATGTTTATGTTATTGCTGACAGTAGCCCCAGCTCCGATCCATGTTCCTTTCCCGATCCGAACGGTTCCGCACAAATGCGCTCCAACTGCCACATGCGTATAGTCGCCTAAAACACAGTCATGATCAACAGATGAAGCAGTGTTGATAATGCAGCCCTTTCCGATCGTTGCGCCGTGGTTGATAACAGCACCGGCAATTACTACCGTTCCGGCGCCAATTGTAACGTTACGTCCGATAACAGCGTCGGGATGGATTAGAGTGACTGTTTCGATGCTATTCTGGATTTTTTCACGGATTGCGGCGTTGCCTATAGCTACGATCTTATCACCTTCAAGTTCCTGTTCAAGCGGCGACTTGCCTATAACAGGAAACCCTGCGCATTCCTTTATGCTTTCATTATCGTCAACGAAAACGATGTCCTCGTATCCGTTCAACAGCGCGATGTCAGCTATTACCTTACCGTGGCCGCTTGCGCCGATGATTATAAGTCTGTTCTTCTTTATGCTACTCTGCCTCTCCATTGTTTCCCGTAAACACTTCCATAGTTGCGCTTGTGTCGTTTTTCCGATATAAGTTAACTCAGGTATTCACGTGATATTATCTGTGTAAACATCCCACAGTATTCCTCGTACTTCCCTTTCTGCTTGTTGTCAAAAAAGCGAAGCAGTTCCTCCCAATCTTCAGTTCCGAAATCGTTTTCTTCCATCAGTTCGGATTCCTGAATGGCTTTTCTCCGATTCCTGACAAGATATGGCGCTGTCAACCCCAAATGATCAATCATTGCTTTTTCTACGGAGGTTCTACTATCTTCAATATCATGAAAAGGCCTGACCGAACCATTAAGAGTATACCTTACACACTTTTCTATTTCCGTGTTAGTCAATAACGGCATTTTCTCGTCAAACCAATCGTCTTTTCTTACATCGCAATGCCAATCTGTAAAACGTAATTCATTTTCCTGCCCTGTACAAGAAGCAAACATATTAGAGTAGTCCAGTTCCAACGCCGGAAAACCGTGTCTGGGTTTGAAATGCTCAATGTGACTTGAATCAACATCAATACGTCGCATACAATAGCAACATATATATCCCTGTTCTCCTATCAAAGACATCCTGAGCTTTCTTCGAATACCGGCATCCAGATCATCGTACCCCGGTTCCTTCTCGTTCAATAAACTATAGTTTTCTTTCCATTCGGAAAACCAAAGAGGCTCTGATCCTTTTTCAATTCTTCTCATAACGAGCCATCCTCTTCTTTCGGGATATCAAGACACGTATTCCTGCCACGCAGTCGTTATGTCCTCCGGTTACACTGTCAACATAATCCGCCTCTTTTTCAGCCGCATCCATATCCCCCGATTCATATGCCTCATACATCTTATCTATGTGTACTTTAACATCTTCAGAAACACTGGTGCTGCTCATCCCTTCTTCAAGGATGATATTGGAATCCCATCCGAACATATTTACCTGTTTTGCCTCTATTGCGCCCTCACTGCTCCTTGCCAGTGAATAAACAACAATATCATTTCCCAATTCTCCTAAAACCTGCGGAGAATGAGTGGTAAGTATGAACTGAAGGTTAGGAAACGTTTTCCTGAGCATTCCGACTATTTTCCTCTGCCAATCAGGATGCAGATGAAGATCCACTTCATCAATCAAAACAATCCCCTCCCCGTCATTCGGATTATCAAGCACATCCATATTGGCTATAGCCATACGTCTTGAAATATCTCCGAACAGGGCAATAATACCTTTTTCACCATCGGAAAGTTGATTAATGTTTAAAGTTTCACCCTCCTTTTCAAAAAGAAGGGTATCATTCACCCTATCCACTCTGACATTCGAAAACTCACTAAACATCGAAAGCATAGCATTTCTGACCGCTGTGAGTGATGAGAGACTGATCCGGCTGTCATCCCCGGTACCACTTGTACGCTTGTATGCTGCAATTATCTGGTTTTCAATGTCCTCCGTATGCCTGAACCATTTAAAAAAACTTCTGAAATCAATTCTGTTCTCTATCGCGTTATCAAATGCGTCAAGCTGCTTGGAGTATTTACCTTCCGTGGCGAAATCAGCATTGACAACGCCCCTGTTAACTCCATAATTAACAAAAATAGGCATGGCTCGTGAGTCGCTGCCCGAATCGCCTTCCTCATCGTCATGATCAGTCCTTGACACATATTTCTCTCTAAAGGTTGAGATCAATTCAGCCAGCCCGCTAAGATCATGAACCTTTTTCCCGTTATTGTATATACTTCTGGAATAAATGAACTCAGTATCATCATCAAAACTAAGAGATATCTCGATTTTCGCTTTTTCGCTATGATCATAAATATCATCCTGAGTCAGCTCCGCAAGTTTCTTCTTGTTTTCCTGCAATTTGCTGATTATATTGGCAAAAATCAGGTCAACCGATCTGAGAACCGAAGATTTACCGACACCGTTAATTCCGTATAGTACGACACACTTACCTTCGGGTCTGATATTCAGGTCCTTAATGCCTCTGAAATTTACAAGGCTGATCTCATTAATCCTCATTTATGTGACTCCTATGCACCTTCTCATGCGATCACGTATCAAATACCTACTTTGCCTCTCCATTGTTTCCCGTAAACACTTCCATCGTTACGCTTGTGTCGGAGTTGACTCCCCTGCGCCCGAAAACGACCGCGATCGTTTTCAGGATGACCTTTACGTCCAATAAAAAAGATATGTGGTCGACATACCACACATCGTCCCTGAATTTCTCGTCCCAGCTGATAGAATTCCTTCCGCTGACCTGCGCGTAGCCGGTCAGTCCCGGCATGACTTCATGCCTTCTTCTTTGATCCGCCGAATATCTGGGCAAGTACTCCACCAACAGCGGCCTCGGTCCCACCCACGACATATCTCCCTTAAGGAGGATATTAAAAAGTAT
>CAJOQS010000178.1 GCA_905236925.1 uncultured Lachnospiraceae bacterium
AGGTCATTTTAAGACAGCTCCGCATGGTTCTTGAAAAGTGGGACAAGAAGGGCCCGCAGATATATATTTAAAACCGTTTCCCTTAGCCGCAGCAAAGGAGGGATGAATCCGCATGTTTGATATTCCCGATTACAAGAAAGTCAGAGTCATTATTGATACGGATGCTGCCTGTGAAGCAGATGATCCGTTTGCGATAGTCCACGGTCTTCTGAGTCCCAAACTGATCGTAAAAGGTATCTGTGCCGAGCATTTTGCGCAGCCCCGGTCTATGGAGCAGAGTTTTGAGGAGATACGGACTATATTGTCCGCCATGGATACTGATATACCGGTATTTCACGGTCAGCGCGGTCCTCTTTCCGAGGACAGGGAGGTTTCCGAAGCCGCTTCTTTTATGATCAGAGAAGCACAGAGTGATGATCCGCACCCTCTTTTCATTCTGTGTCAGGGCGCCATTACCAACGTCGCCATGGCCATAGAAACCGAACCTTCGATCATGGACCGCATGACGATCATCTGGATCGGAACCCACGGAAGTGCTTACGGATACGTGCCCTTCCGTGAATTTAACGCAGGCAATGATATTGAAGCCGCCAACACAGTCCTTCGAAAAGGAACTCATTTGTGGCTCGTTCCTTCGTATGTTTACACCACTGTAATTATCGGGATCGCGGAGATCGAGCGGCGAATCGCTCCTTGCGGACAGATAGGGCGCCATCTGTACGAGAATCTCATAAATTATAATAATTCAGAAGGCGCAGGTTGGACTCAGGGCGAGAGCTGGTCGCTCGGTGACTCGCCCGCCATAGCACTGGCAATCAACCCCCGCTGCGGACATTATGAGATAACAAATGCTCCCCATATCGGGGAAGATACCGCTTCCTCGGAATGCCCGGATGAGCATCCGATCCGCATTTACAAAGATGTGGATTCAAGATATATCCTTGAAGACCTGATCGCAAAGCTGGAACTAGCGGCGGAGTCTCATCTCACGAGCAAGCTCGTTCGATGAAACGTGGTGTTTAACCCGCGGAAACAAGCAAATAACAAATGATAGCAATAAGCCCTCGGCCCGCGTGACCGCTTATGTCATGACGTCTTCATTCCTACCTGCAAGCAAACTTGCGCAGGAATGTAAACGTCATGATACAGGCTGCACCCGGTCGAGGGCTTATTATATGCATCCTTAGTCCGTGGCTCAGAACACATAACTCATATCATGGGTCGCATTGATCAGCGGCTCCCAGGTCTCGTAGTCCACGATGCCGTCGGGTTCGAGGCCGTATTCTGTCTGGAAGGTCCTGACCGCAATATCAACCTCTTCGGTAAACTCGTCTCCTTCGCTCTCAAGATAACCGAGTCTTACAAGACGCTGTGTCAGATTCCTTACATATGTCGCATTCATCTTCTCTTTTCCGAAGATCAGGATCGGGAACGGCTCGTCGCTGTCGTACTGAAGGAACTCAAGCCCGAAATACTGGAAATGCATTGAATCGACACATATGTCGAAGTTTCCGCCCCAGTTCCAGCCGTAATTTGCGAAGATCTCAATGACTTCCTCAGGGATACAGTAGGGGTTGTCCTTATTTCTGAGGTCATTGCCCTTACCCAGATAGTAATCGTTATCCTGATCCCAGAAGTTTATATCTATGGCACATCCGAAGGAATGGATCGACAGAAGCTTTGAATTGACAAGTCCGCTGCCTCCGACCTTGCGGTATTTATATCCCTTAAGATAATTGAACGGGAATTTCATTTCCAGCTGATAGATATCACTGAAAATGCATCTTACGCTTGCCTCCATCTTCTTGTTGACAGTGATGGACCAGGTGCTCGAATACTTCTTGCCCGATGAATTCATCTTCCATACTGGAACATCGAAGGTGACCATCGCCCGTGAGGCCTCACCGTCAGACCTGAAGCCCTTCGGCGCGTCATATATCGTATAAGCCTTGTAGCCTGCTCCTGTCAGGAATTCATAGCGCGCATCGTTCGATTCGGTCGGAACGGAGAGCGCCGCATTAACGATCGCCTCGTTGTAATGCTCCTCGCTGGTAACAAGAAGCGCGTTAATGTATTCGGTCGTTTTTTTGTAGCTTTCGTCTCGTTTGGCCTTAGCCTCGGCGATCTCAAGTTCTGTCATCCCGGTATAATCCGGTTCCGGCTCAGGCTCGGGATCAGGTTCAGGTTCGGGATCGGGTTCCGGTTCCTGACCGCCTTCGGTCTGCTGCCCGGCTTCTGAAATAACAGAGGCGGAATCCTCCACGCCATTCTGCCCATCAACAGCAGCATTTTCCGCCGGTTCGGCATTATCCCCAGATGCTCCGCCGATATCCGGATCCTGCCCGGCTTCGGCTGTATCTGTTGCGGGAGCAGTATTGTCATCTGTCTCTTCCGGTGTATAGACCTCGCCGTTTGCCTCACATCCTTCGTCGTTCATGGCAAGCTGCGAGATATCTACATCCTCTTCACTGTCCGTGCCGTTCGGCGTTCTGTCCGGTTCCTGAGAAGGCGTTACCGCTTCCGCGTGCTGATGATTGATCCTCTGTACCGCTTCGCCGAAATCTCCTATTCGGGTATCGGATACGAGTATGCCCGCATACTCTCCGGCTATGGCCTGCCCGTCCCCGCTGTAGACCTTCGACAGAAGGAGTACGATGATCATAACTGCCGACAGACGGATCAGCAGTTTAACATAAGGTTTTTTCATTATTTCTCTGCTCCCCGGTTATCTCTGTTTT
This sequence comes from uncultured Lachnospiraceae bacterium, assembly GCA_905236925.1. Lineage (GTDB taxonomy): Bacteria > Bacillota > Clostridia > Lachnospirales > Lachnospiraceae > RUG11977. The sequence continues at coordinate 2,739 of CAJOQS010000178.1, forward strand.
ATCTCCCCGATATTCTTCCTGCTGTCACGGGAATAAGCGTGTGTTGCATATCCCTTTTCGGCGAAATGCTCGGCAAGCAGGATCGCAAAGGTCAGTGACCTGTGCTGCCCTCCCGTGCATCCGAAGCCGACAACAAGCTGAGCCTTGCCCTCTTTTTCGTACATCGGAATGGTACAGTCGAGATAATCTATTATTCGCTGCATGAGCTGCTGTGAAGACTCATGCGACATAACATAATCACGGACTTCCTTATCAAGACCTGTTTTTGTCTTAAGTTCATCGACATAAAAGGGATTGGGCAGACACCTGACATCAAATACAAGGTCAAAATCCGCGCTAAGTCCGTATTTATATCCAAAGGCAACGAAGTTTATCTGCATCTTCGTCGCTTCTGTATTCCTCAGAACTTCTTCCTTAAGCTTTTCTCTGAGCTCGGAAGATGTCGTAAGCGAAGTATCCACAATGCAATCGGCGCTCTGACGAACCTCTTCGAGAAGGACACGTTCCTGGGCGATCGCGCCTGCCAGATCCAGTTCAGGGTTGGTCATCATAAGAGGATGAAGGCGTCTGGTCTCTTTATAGCGCTTCAGGAGAGTACTGTCCTCGCAGTCCAGAAAAAGCAGCTTGGTATCGGCCAGCTTACGCAGCTCGTTCAGCTCCGCAGGCGCGTCTTTGGCGATATTGGCATCCCTTACATCCATCGTAACACAGACCTTCTGGGAAAAGCCCTCAAGCTTCTGCAGCATCTTTACTATATCGGCAAGAAGCTTTACGGGAAGATTATCAAGGCAGTAATAGCCGTTATCTTCAAAAAAGTTCAGGGCCTTTGACTTGCCCGAACCGCTCATGCCCGTAATAATAACAACTTTCATAGGCTTCCTCCAAGGAATCCGTCTATTAGACGAGATGCTTCCTCAACCGGTTCCCTGCTCATGTCGATCCAGTTCATATCCTTCCTCTTGCGGAACCAGGTCATCTGCTCCTTGGCAAGATGGCGGATCTCCATGAACAGCTTTTCGTAAAAAGCGTCATAATCGGCAAACTCTCCGCGCAGATACATGAGTATGTACCGGTATTCGAGACCCAGCTTGTAAAGAAACTCGTCGGTAGCTCCGTTTGCGCGAAGGTTCCTTACTTCGTCTATCATACCCTCCGAAAGGCGCCTGTCAAGTCTTTCGCGGATCCTTTCGTAGAGTACATCTCTCGGCCAGGTGACACCGATCACAAGTGTCTCATAGCGGGGAACCGACGGCTGTTCCTCAGTCTTTCCCGCGAGCGCCTTTTCAGCGGCCCTTTCCAGCCTGCGCTTGTTTTTCAGATCCAGCCGCAAAAGAGCCAGCGGATTCTTCTCCTTCAGCAGCTCCACCAGTTCGCCGGAGCTCATGGCTTCCACCCGCTGCCTTATGTCCGGATCGGGCTCTGCCTCGTTTAAATTGTATCCGTCCGCAACAGCGTTGACATAGAGTCCGGTACCTCCTACAAGAAAAGGTACCTTTCCCCGTGCGAGTATCCCGTCGATCGCTGTATATGCAAGCTTCTGATAATACGAAAGAGAAAAGAATTCATTTGGCCCCGCCACATCGAGCAGATGATGGGGAACACCCTTCATCTCACCTGCCGTTACCTTACCGGACCCGAGATCGAGACCGCAAAAGACCTGTCTCGAATCCGCTGAAACTATCTCTGCGTTGTATTTAAGCGCGAGCTCAATGCCCAGACCGCTCTTGCCCGAAGCGTTCGTGCCCGCTATTATCACCAGTTTATCCATCTGTTCTCCGTCTTGCGTCCGTATGTACCGTGCCGTCCTGCCTTCATGCGCCCGGCGCTCTGTCTTCCCCGGGGATCGCCTTTTTCCTTACAGCCAGGAAGCAGGTCATATGTGCCGAGAAGGTCAGGAACCACGATATGGGATAGGCAACATATACCGTTTCAACCCTGTGAAGGCTGTCTATCTGAAATACGGTCGCTATCCACAAAAGCCTTGTACCGCATGCTCCGACAAGAGACACTATCATAGGCATGACCGAATAACCGATCCCGCGCATAACTCCTACCATTACATCCATCATACCGCACAGGCAGTATAACGTATTATTTATCCTGAGCCTCGTAAGTCCTGCCTCGATGACCTCGGGACTTGATGTATACATTGACAGAAGGGTTCTGCCGAAGTATACCTCCATGTTTCCGAGGATAAGTCCCGCCACGATAACACATATCAGGCCTGATCTCATGGTCTTTTTCAGACGGCTGAATCTGCCGGCACCGAAATTCTGGCTGATAAAGCTCTGCGTTGCGTGATGAAAGGCATTCATGGCCACATACACGAATCCTTCCAGATTTGCGCTCGCGGAGCTTCCGGATACCACGGTTTCACCGAATCCGTTTATCGAAGACTGGATAACGACATTCGAAAGGGAAAATACGCAGCCCTGAAGTCCCGCCGGAAGTCCGATCCTTACGATATTCCGGAATTCCTTCTTATCTACTCCGAGCTGCTTCAGGTTAAGCCTGACCGCTCCGCTGTCCCTGACCATGCACCGCAGAACAAGAAAAGCAGAGATACACTGCGAAATAACCGTCGCAATGGCTACTCCCGCCACGTCCATCTTAAGAAGTATGACAAAGATCAGGTTCAGAATGACATTCACGACTCCCGCGATGGTCAGGAAATACATGGGCCTTTTTGTGTCTCCGACCGCGCGCAGAACTGCGCTTCCGAAGTTGTACAGCATGTTTGCGACCATTCCGCAGAAATATATCCTGAGGTAAAGTGCCGCAAGGGGCAGCACAGGTTCGGGCGTGCTCATGAGCCGCAGGATGTTATCGGCGAAGATGACACCGACG
>CAJOQS010000179.1 GCA_905236925.1 uncultured Lachnospiraceae bacterium
ATGGTAGAGGCAGCCGTTCAGGAGAATCCTCAGATTCCCATTGCTCTTCACCTTGATCACGGTGACACCTTCGAGCTTTGCAAGTCCTGTATCGACGGCGGCTTCACTTCCGTCATGATCGACGCTTCTTCGAAGCCCTACGAGGAGAACGTTGCGATCACCAAGCAGGTTGTTGAATATGCTCACGCTCACGGCGTAGTTGTTGAGGCCGAACTCGGAACACTTGCAGGTATCGAGGATGAGGTTGTTGTTGAATCCGGCAAGGAAAGCTACACCCGTCCCGAAGAGGTTGAGGATTTCGTTACCAAGACCGGCTGCGATTCACTTGCGATCGCTATCGGAACCTCTCACGGTGCATACAAGTTCACTGCTGCACAGTGCACCAGAAATGCTGACGGCATCCTTGTTCCCCCTCCGCTCCGTTTCGACGTTCTTGCTGAGTGCGAGAAGAGACTTCCCAACTTCCCCATCGTTCTTCACGGATCTTCTTCAGTACCTCAGGAATTCGTTAAGATGGTTAACCAGTACGGCGGAAACATGCCCGACGCTGTAGGTATCCCCGAGGAGCAGCTCCGTCAGGCAGCTAAGAGCGCAGTCTGCAAGATCAACATCGATTCCGATATCCGTCTTGCAATGACAGGAAACATCCGTAAGTACTTCGCTGAGCATCCCGATCATTTCGATCCCCGTCAGTACCTTAAGCCCGCACGCCAGGCTGTTAAGGACATGGTTGCTCACAAGATCGAGTACGTTCTCGGTTCAAACGGCAAGGCCTGATCCATTCATAAAACATATAGCCAAAAAATATTCCGCCCGTCTGGCCGGCTCACCGGTCAGGCAGGCGGAAGTTTTTACGCTTCTTTTATCTTTTCCTGCGGAAGATTAAGTCTTACCACTCTCTTAAGTTCATTTATATCAAGGGGTTTGCTCAGATAATCCGAGAATCCCATTTCGAGATATTCTTCCCGGACGCCGCGCAGAGCGTTTGCGGTCATCATGATCATCGGCGTGCCGATGTTCAGGTTGTCCGGATCCTCCATGGCATTTTTGCGGGTCTGGACGCCGTTCATACCCGGCATCATATGATCCATGAAGATTATATCGTACTTCTTTTCCTTCATTTTCTTCAGGGCTTCTGGACCGCTCAGGGCTGTCTCGACCCGGCCTGTGAGAACATCAAGAAAACGGCTTGCGATGATAAGGTTTACTTTATTGTCATCAACAACAAGGTATTCGCAGTCCGGTGTCAGATAGGGCTTTATTTCAACCCTTGCATCCTGACCGTCGCTGCCGTCGGCTCCTTCCGGCACTTCCCTGTTGATCGTCTGCGGGATCGTAACGGTAAATGTAGAGCCCTTTCCGTATTCGCTGCTGACCCTTATCTGACCGTTCATTAGGCCTATCATGCGCTTAACGATCGAAAGTCCGAGTCCCGTGCCTTCTATGCCGCGGTTGTGTTCCTCGTTAAACCTCTGGTAATCACCAAAGAGCTTGGGAATATCTTCGCTTTTAATTCCTATGCCGGTGTCCTCAACACTGATGCAGAGATTGACCGTATCCTCCGTAACTCCCTGCGAGGAAACCTCAAGTCTGACTTCTCCCGAATCCGTATACTTAACCGCGTTGTTGAGAAGGTTGATCATTATCTGGCGGATCCTGAGTTCATCTCCGATCAGATGGTCAGGGATGGACGGATCGATCTTCTGAATATAGTTGAGTTCTTTCTGCTCGGCCTTGATGCGTATCAGCGTGTCGATATCATCGGTAAGCTCATGCAGCTTGTACGGTGCCGCATTTATCTCCATCTTACCGGACTCGACCTTGGTCAGATCAAGAATGTCGTTGATAACTGAAAGCAGTATCTGTCCCGCATCCTTGATGTTGTCGGCGTACTCCCTGATACGTGCCGCAGCGGCAGGCTCGACCGGCTTATTCTCTCCGACCTCGCTGATTATCAGCTCGTCCATTCCCAGCACCGCATTAAGCGGGGTTCGTATCTCGTGTGACATGCTCGCAAGGAAATCGCTCTTTGCGCGGTTCGCCTTGACCGCATCCTGCTCGGCTATTATCAGCTTTTCGTTGCTCTTGATAAGGTCGTGGTAATCCGCCGTTTCAAGTGAGAAATAGAGAACAAAGATTCCGGCGGTACCGAAGGGCAGGGATAACAGGATCGCGCCGTCCGTGGCCGCCTGTATGACAGTTCCCAGAAGGGTTATCAGCGAAGCGACCGAGAGGGCGAGCTGCTCTCTCGAACCGAGCGTCTTCATCCTGATGATCAGCATGATAATACCGCTCGTAAGATAGTAAACCGGTGTAGAGAAAACAATCGGAACAAACAGCGTTCCATGCATATATGTTCCGTCCGGCGCATACCAGAGGATGAACTTGAAGGGAAGATTCAGGAGCATCAGTACAAAGTAAGTCAAGAAAAGGACATTACCAACGATTCCGACCCATTTGTACCTCTTATCGTTGTCGACATATTCCATCAGATAGATGACAAATATTCTTGATGCCATAACGCACATGATGGAATCCATGGTTCGAAGAACGGTACATACCGCGATCGGGGTACCAAGCTCCGGATACGAGAAAACATAGGTCAATATGCTTACGACAAGCGCAAGAAGCATATTCGTCTCCAGAAACCTGAAATACTTATATGAACGTATTCTTTCACGATTTGAGTCATTAAACGAGATCAGATACAGAACGAGCAGATATCCGAAAGACGCTATCTCGAAAAATGTCTTGGGGGGAATGGTGTAATTATGAAGCATATTGTTGCCGTTTTCTGTCTATGTCTAACAGGAACTATTAATTCATCATGATTATAGCAGAAAAATTCTTTTGTGAACAGAACTTCATGAATGCTTCATAAAACTTTTAAAAAAGCGGCCCCTTTGCGGAGCCG
>CAJOQS010000180.1 GCA_905236925.1 uncultured Lachnospiraceae bacterium
CGGGACCGGTTGTTTTCCTGGGGCTGTATTTCCTGATAAGGAAAATAAAGGCTCTGACAGGGATACTCTCGATAGCTTTGTACGCGGGGACAACAGCGCTCTTTATGCTGAAGGTCGTTCCTTATATGCAGGACGTAAGCTTCGTTTCGAGAAATTTTATCCAGCTCTGTACCTTTGTGGAATTAAGCGGCTATGGTCTGACGACCGGTGTCATAGAAGGGATAGGAGAAGCATTTTTAAAAGCGGCTGTACTCTCTGGAGGGATAGGAACGGCTCTTATCGCGTTCTCCTTCATACCTGATAGCGGAAAAAGGCTGAAAACCATAGTTCTGACCGTGATATTCGGAGTTGCTTCCGTTGCGCTGACCGTGATTAACTATGACAACATACGTATCAGCCGCGATACCGTGCTGATGTCATGGATATCCGAACCCTGTGAGGTGCTTGAGGACGTCAGAGAGCTCGCGGAGGAGTATCCGGTACTTGTGGATTCTTCTGCCAAGGAGATCAAGCATTATCAGTTTGTCTGCAAGGAATATACGCTGGGTAATAAGACCACAAAGGTGGCTGAAGCGCAGAACTGCTTTATCATCGCCAGAAAAAAGTATTTTGTCAAAGAATTCTTTAACGATGATTATTATGTTTTCGACAGTTTTGATTATTCCCATGCTAAAAAGGATATCGTATACATAAAAGGAGCGCAGCTTGCGGAGAAGCTGCGCGAAATGGGTTTTTCAATATCAAAATACGATGGAGCGCTTAAGGATTAGCTAGCTCCGCTGCAACGATAAGGTGGCGGCAGAGTATTGCAGATGTTACTGCTCCGACGCCGCCGGGAACCGGAGTGATTGCGGCGCAGGCAGGTTCAACGGAGTCGAAATCAACATCGCCGAACATATTACCCTCGCTGTCCACATTAATTCCGACATCTATCACGATCTGAGAAGGATTCGTATAGGAGGAATCGATCATTTTGGCACGTCCTGCTGCTACGATGAGAATATCCTTGTCGCGGCAGATTTCCGTAGTGTTTCTGGTTTTTGAATGGCAGACGGTCACGGTCGCGTTTTCGGCCAAAAGGAGCATCGAAACAGGCTTGCCTACAACAAGGCTCCTTCCTATGACTGCGGCGCTGCTGCCGTTTAAGGGGTAACCGTAATACTTGAGGATCTCAATACAGCTTTCTGCGGTACAGGGAGCAAAGCCGTCTCCGTTTCCGGTAAAAACGCCGGTAAGCGAGCCGTCGGTCATGCAGTCGACATCCTTGCGCACATCAAGCGCTTCGCATAGGGCACGCTCATAAAGATGATTAGGGAGTGGTCTGAACATCAGGCAGCCGTGGATCTCCGGATCTGCATTGATCCTGTTGATCTCCGACAGGACCCAGTTCTGGTCGACTGTCTGGGGCAGAACGGTCTTAACGACTCTGATCCCGATCGTCTCGCAGCGCTTGGTAACACCGCGTTCATATGCGATATCGCTTTCGTTATCACCGATCCTGAGGATAGAAAGAGTCGGAATGCAGCCTCTTTTCTTCAGTTCTTCACATCGCGCAGTCAGTTCTTCGGTAATAGCTTTGGCCACAGGGGCCCCTTTTAACAGTTCCGCCATTTGTCCGGCACCTCCTCTAAAATGATCCGATATAAGCATATCATACTCCGTATTCCGGCGGAAGAGATAGACTTGAAAAAAAGAATAAGGAAACATATAATGCAAAATGAATAGGTATGTGGAAAAGGGAAACGTATGGTTATAGAAAAAAGAAATCTTGATAAGACAGACAGGCTGATAAATGTTCTTTTATATGCTCTGACCCTCGCATTTCTGGGATTGAAGGCTCTTAAGCTGAACAATCCCCCGGTGCTCGATGAGGTCGGAACGATGGCGAATGCCGCGTATATGGCCGGATACGACTGGTCGGAATGTGTCCAGTCCATGGGAAGCCATTACTACAAGATAGGCATTGCGCTGCTTTATTATCCTGCCTTCCGCCTGATCAGAGATTCCTTTGTGCTGTACAGAACATGCATATTTATAAACATGGCACTGATCAGTTTTATACCGGTCTTTGCCCATATCATACTGAAGAAGTACCTTCTTCCCACATCGGAAAAAAAGGGCAGGGGTGTTATCACTGAAAGAGTTGTTCCCGCGCTTATCGCGCATGTGGTAGGACTTCTTCCTTCGGTCGATCTTCACTCGATGTATGCCAAATCGGATCCGATGCTGATATTCCTGCCATGGCCGATAATGCTTTGCATCTTTGAGGGACTTGATGCCGACGAGGCAGGAAAGAAGACGAAGCTCCGCATCATGTCAGTCCTGGCGGCATTTCTTTCCGTATACGCGTATCTTTCCCACACGCGCGGCATTGTAGTGATCATCGCGCTGCTGATGACAAACATCTGCATGCAGCTGTTTACGGGACGCAGGCCTTTTGCCTGGATACCGTATCTGGCTTCTACCGGAGTATTTCTTGTTGCGGAACGATTCATATCCAGGTACTTTAGGGAGCATGTTATCATATACGGAACAAGGCACGGAACACTTGAAACGGCAGGACTGGAAGAGCTTAGGAATCTGTTTACACGTTCCGGTCTGTTTTCAATGATCAAGCTTGTTCTGGGATGGTTCTACAACGTGTTCGTCGCATCGTACGGAATGATCGTGATCGGTCTGATAGCGGCACTTATCATTATCTTCAGAACCTTTGCATATAAAAAGGCCTATGGATCGCGGGAGGCTATCCCGTGCGGAGAAACGGCGGTCGCAGCCTTCAGCTTCCTGAATTTCTGCGGATCCTTCGCAATGGGAGCGCTTTTCTTCTTCAGACCCGTGTACGAGTTTTTCATGGATGGCTCGCTCGGAAGGGCGGACAGGGTGGTTTTCGGAAGATATACCGTCTGTACTGTGGGTCCGCTTGTAATGCTCGCGCTGTTCTGTCTGATATACAGAACCGGGATGATAGGCCTGAAAACGAAGATAGTATCGGCTGCGCTGTATCTGGCGGTATTCCTGATGTTCGTTTTCTATGTTTCACCCTGGATCGACGGAAAAAGCGCAAATTCAAGATATTTTATATCCCTGTGCACCTTTATGGAGTATCCCTATAACGGCGGAACCTCCAATCCGATACCCAATATGGTCGAAGCTCTCAGATGGGCGGGAGAACTTGCGGGCGGAGTTTTTGCGCTGGTGCTGGTATTTACCTCGAAGAAGATCACATCATGCCTGAAGAACGCGGCAGTATACTGCGTACCTGTAATTCTCGCGGTAGTTTCGGTCTATTCCGCGGTGATAGTATCTGTGAACTTTACCGATGCGCGGCTTGCGAGAGATTCGTTCTTATACCGCAGAGTATTGCCGATAGCCGAGATCCTTAACGATGTCGCCGAAAAAACCGACATTGAGGAAAAATACCCGTATGTCCTCAACATCGATACAACGATAGAGATCAAGCATTTCCAGGCAGCTTGCCCGGCTTACAACTACGGAAATCATAAGAGTCTTGCCGCCGTACAGGACAATATGTTCATTGTCGCTGAGAAGGACCGGTTCCTTTCGTTCTACTGCGACGACGATTACTATCTCTTCGACAGTATAAATTATAAAAAAGCATTCAAGAATATAGTGTATGTAAAAGGTGATGAGCTTGCAGAGGACCTCAGGGCAGCAGGCTATTCCCTTACAAAATACAGCGGAAAACTGTTAGAAGGTAAGCACTAAACCATCAGACACAGAGGAGAATAATAATGAAACTGATCATCCAGATTCCCTGCTATAACGAAGCAGAAACGCTTACGGTCGCGCTGGACGCGCTCCCGAAGCACATTGACGGTATCGATGAGATCGAATACCTGATAATCAATGACGGAAGTAAGGACAACACTGTCCAGGTTGCCAAGGACTGGGGCGTTAATTATGTTGTTCATTTCTGCAAGAACAAGGGTCTTGCAAAGGGCTTTATGGCAGGAATCGATGCCTGTCTCAGAAACGGCGCGGATATAATCGTAAACACCGATGCAGACAACCAGTACTGCGGCGAGGATATCGAGAAGCTTGTCCGCCCGATCCTTGAAAAAAGAGCGGATATCGTTATCGGTGAAAGACCGATCGATCAGACCGAGCATTTCTCACCTTTGAAGAAAAAGCTCCAGCATATCGGAAGCTGGACCGTGCGCGTGGCATCGGAGACCGAAATTCCCGACGCTCCCAGCGGATTCAGGGCATACAGCAGGGAAGCCGCACTGAGGCTGAACGTTACCAATCAGTATACATATACTCTCGAGACGATCATTCAGGCCGGCTACAACCGTATTCCGATGGAATCGGTTCCGATCAGGACCAATCCCGAGCTGCGCAAATCGAGGCTGTTCCACAGCATGTTCGGCTATATTAAGAAATCCTCGATCACAATCCTCAGATCCTATCTGATGTACAAGCCTTTGAAGCTGTTCGGAATCCTAGGAACGATCCTGAACGCCGTAGGACTTGTGCTTGCGGTCAGATATATCGTTTACAAGTGCATGGGCGAAGGCGCTGGCCATATCCAGTCTCTGATAGTCATGGCTGTATTCTTTATGATAGGAATCATGAGCTATCTTCTCGGACTTCTTGCGGATGTTACCGCCGCCAACAGAAAGATACTTGAGGATGTTCAATACCATGTAAGACGCGCCGAGTACGATATCAGCGCAATGAAGGCCGAAAAAGACGCGGCAGAAAATGAAAGCAAGGGTTGATTATTTATGATGCGAGATATCAATATCGCCATTACCGCAGCCAGTTACAGCGGAAACAAGGGTGCAGCGGCAATGCTCCAGAGCTCTATAAAGCAGCTTCATAAAAGGTACGGGAGCAGGCTTAATATCAGGCTCATGTCGGTTTATCCCGGAGAGGACCGCAGGCAGGTACCCCACGATTTTGTTAAGATCGTGCCCTGCAAGCCCGAGAGGCTGCTGTTCATCGCTTTTCCGATGGCGATACTGTATGCCGCGCTCGGCTGGATCCCCGGCATGAAGCGCCTTCTGTGCAAAAATAAGATCCTGCGCGCATACAGCGAGACAGATCTTGTTATAGACGAGGCTGGTATCTCGTTTGTAGACAGCAGAGGCTTTGTCATGAACACCTATGCCTTCGTGACAATGGCCGTTCCCATGCTTATGAAGGTGCCTGTGGTCAAGTATTCCCAGGCGCTGGGAACCTTTAAAAATCCCTGGAACAGGTTTCTTGCAAAGTGGATACTTCCGAAAATGAAGCTCATCTGTGCACGCGGACAGGGAACACTTGAGAACCTGAAGGGTATCGGTATAACGGAAAACGTTAAGCTCTGCGCGGACGGTGCATTTACGATGGAGGATGACGAGACTATCGCAAAGGCTGTGGAAGCGGCAGTTAAAGCGGATCCTTTTTTCGCTGCGGAAGTGGAAAACAAACTGATCGGGCTTTCTGTAAGCTCTGTTGTGGACAAGAAATGTACCAAGCAGGGAATCGACTACAGAAAAGCAATGGTCGATTTTACAGACTATCTGACAGACAGCGGCTATTACGTGATGATCATTGCCAACGCCGCCAGGATACACAGCGAGAAGCCCAGGAACAACGACCTTATGGTCGGCGACGATATCTATTCCCGTGTAAAGAATAAGGAACAGGTCTGCTGGTATCATAAGGAAATGGACGCGGAGGAGATCCGTGAGTATATCGGACGCTGCAGGTTCCTTGTAGCGTCGCGTTTCCATGCGATGATCGGAGCGCTTCAGCGCAAGGTTCCGGTATTGCTGATAGGGTGGAGTCATAAGTATCAGGAAGTACTCGATATGTTTGGTCTCGGTCAGTACGCGATCGATTTTTCAAAGCTCGAGCTGTCTTCCCTGATCGAAGAGTTTAAGCGTTTCGAAGCCGCAGAGGACGAGATACGGTCCAATCTGGATAGAAATTACGATGCCGTTATGGAGAGCTCAGCCGACAATATCAGGTATATCGGTGAGGTCGTTGATGCGGTAATGCAGAAGACCCGCAAGACAGGGAAGCTTCTTGACGTTCAGAATCCCGAAAAGTATATGGGTGATTTTATTGCCTGCAGAATGGGCTATGCCGCGGATGAGAGTATCCGCGCCAACGCCGCATCGGGCGGAATGATCACCGCGTTGCTGGTCAACTGGCTTGAAACCGGAAAGATCGACGGTGCATGGGTCAGCAGGACCGCGTTCGAAGACGGAAAGCTTACATATAAGACCTTTATAGCAACTACAAAAGAAGAGATCCTCGGCTGCTCCTCCAGCGTGTACATGGAGATGCCGCTGATGAAGCACATCAATATTCTCCGGGAGTTCAACGGAAAGGTTGCGGTTGTATTCACTCCCTGTATGATGAGGGCATTCAATCTGCTGTGTGAAAAGGATCCCGAACTGAAGGCAAAGGTTGCAGTCAGGCTCGGACTGTACTGCAGCGGAAATCATTCCGACAAAGCGACGACCTTCTCGATGATCAAATCAGGCATTGACACTGCTGACGCAAAGCGACTGTACTACCGCAGGGGTCACTGGAGAGGCGAATCAACAGTAATATATAACAACGGATCGGAAAAGAGCTTCTCATATACCAAAACGATCTGTGCTTACAAGAATGCCTATTTCTTTGAAAAGCCCGGTTGTATGCTGTGTCAGGATCACTTTGCGGCAGCCGCAGATATCAGCTTCGGCGATATCTGGCTAAAATCAATGAAGAGCAACCCGATCAAGCATACGGGGTGTGTGATCCGAAACGAAAAAGCACTGGAGATGTATAACGCCGCAGTGGCTGCAGGGGCTGTGGTCGAGAGACATATGAGCTCGACCGAGGCAATAAAGAGCCAGAAGCGCGCGCTTGTGTTCAAGTTCAATGCGGCCAGGGCAAAGCAAAAGAGTATTATGGCTGAAGGCGGGAAAACTGAGCTTGATGTGTCATCAAAGTGCAAATGGAACCATCGTCTGGCCTACAGACTGGCAGAGAGAAACAGGGTTTATTCCGAAAAGAATCCCGAGGGTCTGATGAAAAAGCCGATGTGGCTTATCTACTATTATATGTGCTTTATCAGAGTGCTGCTGAGCTTCTGATACGATTTAGAAGGAGTGCCGTGCGCTGTCTGCAAAGGCGGTTGCGCGGCATTACAGCAAAAAGGCGGAGAAAAAATGGAAGATGTTAATGAGCAGGAGATAAACAAAACAGAAATGCAGACTGCTCCGGAAAAGAACGGCAAAAAGCAGAAGATCATGAAGATCGTCAAGGCGCTGTTTCTTGTCGCGGTTTTTGTATTCATGGGAAGATACTTTTACAAAAACTGGGACGATATCAAGAGTCTCGACCTTGATCTGAACTGGGGTGTGTTCGCCGGTTCCATGCTGCTTTATTTCGCATACAAGCTGACGCTTGCTTCTTTATGGCACTACATAACATGGCTTGATAAGGCTTCTATTAGATATCCGGATGCGATAACGGCATATCTTTATTCTATACTGGGCAAGTATATTCCGGGCAAGGTTTTCATGCTTGCGGCAAGGATCCCTGCCTATGAGGAAAAGGGCGTTCCGATGAGGAAAGTAACGGTATGCTTTCTTCTTGAGAATGTCTGCACTCTTCTCGGTGCCGGGTTCCTGTTCCTGATATCGCTGTTTTTCTTTCCCAACGATCTGCTGAAGGATTATTTTTTCGCGGTAGTGATCTTTGTTGTAGTGTTCTTTATCTGCATCAACCCGAAGATCATAAACTTCTTCCTGCGAATAGCCGGAAAGCTGATGAAAAAGAATGACATGGAGATACCCTTTAATTATCTCCAGATGATAAAGGTCGTGCTTCTGTTCATCTGTAACTGGCTTATAGTAGGAACCGGTTTCTACATGTTGATATGCTCGATCTATCCCCTGCCGATTTCTCAGTGGCTGTATGTCGGAGGAATATTCGGGCTTTCTGCTATCATAGGTATACTCAGCATATTCGCTCCGTCCGGGATCGGTGTGCGGGAAGGCATCCTGATACTGGGACTTAATCTGGTTATGCCTAACGAGTATTCAGTAATAATCAGTATAGTTTCAAGACTGTGGGCTACGATAGCGGAGCTGATACTGATTCTTGCTGCATTTATTATAAATATGATAAAAAAGCGAAAGAACAGATTAGTCGTATAAGAACGAAAAAATAGAGGAGTTTATGCAAAAAAGGAAAATGTGAAGAGTTGTATATACAACTGGCATAATTCTTTGCGGTGCAGAACCAAAAAACACAGCAAAATCAAGGGCTGAGAGGTTCCGAAAGAAATTTTCAAAAAAAGTTAAAAAAGTTGTTGACATATAAAAAATCGGGTGATATAATTCCTTTTGCTGACGCGAAAACGGAGGCAAGAGGAATTCGTTTTTAGTCGGCAC
>CAJOQS010000181.1 GCA_905236925.1 uncultured Lachnospiraceae bacterium
GGAAGGCGGAGAAGGTATTCGTCATCGTTATGATACCAGCAGAGATATACGCACGAATCCAGATCTGTATATGCCATGCAGAGCTCTTCTCCCGCAGGAACAGCGAGCTCTCCGCAGTCCTCTCCGGTCTCCCAGCTGACCTGCATTAAATTGAGGTCGACCTTGGAAGTAAGCTCGTACCAGTACGTAAAGGAATACAGGGCCGATTTGATCACGGGAATGCCGTCACTGTTGACACTGTAGGGTGCTTCAACATAATTTGTTCCGAAAATATCATGCCTTGTATACAGCATCATGTCGGTCGGGTCATAGCTGGCTTTATCCGAGAAGCAAAGCTCGTAGGTACCATCGAGCGCGGTGATGACAATATTATCTATGCTGAAAATATAAGTTGTCGGATCGTCACTGCCCGACCATACTGTCATGTAGATGTAGTCTTTATCGTTAACATGTACATAATAGGCATCAAGGTCGTAGCAATCATAGCCTATTTCAAACAGATCGCTGCTCTCCTTGGCGTTGAAGTAGAATCCGACTGCGTTGAAATCTTCATATTCATCGACGTAATTTCTGAATATGCAGATCTCATCGACTGTTCCGTCATCATTCAGATCGGAACGGAATATGGTGTCCTCGTTCATCCAGAACATATAATTGTCGGGCGCATAGAGATATTTCTCGACAAAAAGTCCTTCATTGCCCTTAAAGGGTATGTCCGCGTTGATCTTGCCCATCGCATAGGATGAGATTTCGTAGGGATTGAATATGACCGAAAAATAGTTATAGCCAACCTCGAAGGAAAGCAGATCGTCCTCATAGCTGTTCCTGATATATCCGAGAAGATCGTCCTCAAAGATATCATCGGGCTCGAGCGTCGAGATAACGGTGTCATATACCTTCTGAATGAAGGCATCCTTGTCCTTTACCAGATCCTTCAGGCCGAGCTTGCTGCCTGTCATGGGATCCCAGCAGAGTCCCATTGTGCCGTAATATCCGTGAGCGCCTCCGGAGTAGCCGTAATAATTGTACTGAAGGCAAACAAGGTTTGAATCGGCACGAATGACCTTTAAATGCTGTTCCCTGTTGTAATCGCCGTAGATTTCGTCAAGATCGGCAGCCTGACGGAGATCTTCAAGAACTTCATCGGTCAAGGCCTCATTGCTCTGATGATAATCGTCAAAAGCAGCGGCAAGCAAAGGATATCTGTCTGCATAGTAGTCGGTGAGCACCGGATAATCGTAGGAATACCAGCCGTATACAGCAGATACATCGGGATTCCAGTCCGAATCATAATCACTGCCCAGTGTTATCTCAATGTTCTGAGGATTCTTTTCATCATAAGGTTCCTCATCATCCAATTCGGCGCGGCGTTCAAATATCGGATCGCCGGCTGCTTCCGGAGCGTCGGTAACCACAGGAGCCCCGGTTGCATCAGGGGCCTGGGTCGCATCAGCATCAGGCACATCGGTGGGTTCGGGTGCCGCGGTTGCCAAAGCCTCGGTAGGCGCAGCGTTCACGTCAGCCGTCGGAGCCGATGTAACATCGGAACCGGCTTTTTTACCGGAGCAAGAGGACAAGGCCGCTGTCATGGCCATGATCAGAATTATGGCCGCAAACTTCTTAAACTTCTTATTCACTTAATTCTCCCTCCTATTTTGTATGTTTTATCACACATCGTTCGATTATATCACTCTGCTATACGTTTGATAATCATGGATGTAATAACATATCCGTACGAAGAAGCATCGTTTTTCGCCACCTTGTAGGTTACAAAATAGTTGGATGTGGATTTGTCGTTATTGCCCCAGTATCCGTAATACAGATTTCTGACCAATGTATATTCCTTAACGTTTTTCGTGATTATTGTCGACCTCACATCATAATCCGTCTCTGTTTCGCCTTCCCAGCAATACACAAGGGGCTGTCCCTTTGAATTCCTGTAAGCATACAGGAAGCCCACACCCTTATCCTTGGAAAGCTTCTTTCCCGATACCGCTTTTCCGAAGAGCTTCTTCGACATTTTCTTTATCTTTGAGGAGGAAACGGAATAGATCGTATAAAAGCCGTCCTCATCGTACTCATAGACCTTTGCCTTTCCAAGATCAAGGGCCAGCGCCGAGGCCCATGCGATATGCTCATCGTCAAGATAGATCTCATACCCCTCTCCTACCGAAAGCTCCAGTTCGGAAATAAGACTGTACTCAAAAGAAGACATATTGGCGACAAGCTTCTTGATTCTTGTCTTTGCCGAGGCCGCCTCGGCAGGGACAGGAACAGCAATGCACAGTGTAAGAATAAATGTCAGTATGAGAGCAGTCAGCTTTTTCATATATCCATCCTTTCATCTTTCCGAATATCCCATCAGTAATAGTATCATAATTTTAGCATGAAGCCCGAAGCAATATCAATCCGGATTTAATAAAACGATATGATTGACTGGCGGGCGTGCTGAACATATACTTATCTGAGAATACAAAAACAGGAGAACCCATGAATACAGAGCTTTTATATAATATCAGTGCCTATACCAGGGAATTCACAGCAACAGTTATATCCTCCGTTCAGGCAAAAATAAACGGAAGAGATTGCTATGACATAGTACTGGACAGAACCGCATTCTTCCCCGAACAGGGCGGACAGGACTGCGACAGCGGAATCATTGTGAGATCATCCGACGATGTCTTCGATGAAGCATCCTCAAAAAAGAACGAGAATATACTGCATGTTTCAATAAAAGACGGTGTAATACACCATTTCTGCACCGATAACATAGAATCCGGATTTCAGGTTTTCTGCAGGATAAACTGGGAGCAGCGATTCGACCGTATGCAGCAGCATTCCGGCGAGCACCTTGTTTCGGGTACCGTTCACCGCTTTTTCGGCGCCGACAACGTAGGCTTTCATCTGAGCGGGCGTGAGGTCACACTGGATTTCAACACAGTCTTCGAAGAAAAAGACCTTGATCTCATTGAAGATACAGTCAATCGGGCAATATTCGAGAACATTGAGACGATAATCTCCTTCCCCGCTCCGGACGAGCTTGAGAAAATCGATTACAGAAGCAAGAAAGAGCTGACCGGTCAGGTAAGGATAGTCGAATACCCCGGATATGACATCTGCGCATGCTGTGCTCCCCATGTTGAAAGAACAGGCGAGATAGGCTGTATAAGGATTGCCGCTGCGGAGCATTTTAAAGGCGGAACAAGAATGTGGATAGAATGCGGTCAAAGAGCACTTCTGTCCGCAAGAACCTTATTAAGAGACGCAAGGTCCATTTCAAGGATCACTTCGGCTAAGCTGAGTGATATTGTTACTGCAGTAAACAAACTGAATGAAGATCTTAAAAGCACCAGATTTGAGCTTGTACGTCAGGAGCGAATCATTCTTGCAGGTAAAGCCGGGGAGCTGGCCGGGAAAACCAATCCTATCCTGATCACCGAAAATGCCGATCCCGACAATATACGACCGATCCTTAACGAGCTTGCGGAAAAAACGGAAGGCTACTGCACCGCACTGACCGGGAACGATGAAAAAGGCTACCGTTTTATAACGACATCCAAAAACAGGGACTGCAGGGAGCTGCTCAACGGATTTAAAGCCTCACTCGCGGTCAAGGGCGGAGGAAACGCGGAAATGATTCAGGGAACAATCGTTGCTGCCGCCGGTCAGATAGAAGAAATAATCAACGGAATCTGACTTAAACTTAAAACGCGAAAGGACAAACAGATTATGGATCATAAAATAGTACTCGCTTCCGGTTCGCCCAGAAGAAGGGAACTGATGGATCTTGTACACGCTGACTATATCGTTATACCCTCAGATAAAGAGGAGGATATGTCAGGGCACAATCCTTCTACTATCGTAGAACGCCTTTCGGCAATGAAAGCAAACGATGTAGCAGAGAAGGTCATAAACAAAATAGCCGAAGGATCTCTTTCCTCCGACTATCTTAGTTCTGTGGTTATAGGATGTGATACTGTAGTTGCATACGAAGGCAAGGTTCTCGGAAAACCGAGGGATGAAGCTCAGGCCTTTGAAATGATACGTGATTTCGCAGGCAAGTCTCATCATGTTCATACCGGAGTCTGCCTTGTTGTGATCGAAAACGGGATAATTGCGAAAACCGTCAACTACTCCGTTTCAACAGCCGTTAAGGTCAGTGAAATGACCGACGACGAAATACGCGATTACATTGCCACAGGTGAAACACTTGACAAAGCAGGTGCATATGCCATTCAGGGGCGCTTCTGCCCTTATATTGAATCCATAGAAGGCGACTATTACAATATCGTGGGCTATCCTGTTTCATCGATCTATCATGAACTTCAGAAGCTTGGGATCAGGCTGTTCGGGAAGCTATGATATTTACCATACCTTCATAATCGAAGCTGTCAAACGCGGCCTTGACCTTATTCCAGATTTCAATGTCAGAATCCGGAACCGAGTACTCTTTCATCTCTTCAAATGCCGCTTCGAGGGTGTCTAGGTCCATGGCGCCGGCCGCATCGGATATCGCGCTGTAGAAATCCTCCATCAGACCGGGATCGGCAACAGGCTTATCGCTCTTTTCCTCCGATGAAGTCCCGTCTGAGAACATGGGTGAAAGAACACCCTTAAAGGCGGAGTATTCGCTCATGAAAGCTCCGTGGTGCTCCCTGATATAACCAATATCATCAGCCTTACCCGCATTCTCAAGCTTCTGGGCTTCCTCGCCGAATTCCGTGGCACCTATTATCCTTGCAGAGCTTTTAAGCGCATGTACCTTGATCGTATAGTTTTTATAGTCTTCGGAAGCGTAAAAGCGCTCTATCTCGGCAGCTTTCTCTTCTATCGAATCATAAAAGACCTTCAGCAGCGGAATGTAGGCATCTGCAGAACCGCTGTTTTTAATTCCGCAGTCAATATCTATCAGCTTCTGTCCGCGAAGAGAAGCAAGTCCGTCATCAGCTTTGTTTTCCGCTTTGTTTTCCTCTATCTTTTCCTTGCAGGATGCGGCCGTTTCAACTGCGGCACGTGCTCCGCCCCCGGTCAGTTCCTTAGGCAGATATTCCAGCAGCAGACTCTCGAGATGATCGGAATCGATAGGCTTGGTAAGATAATCATCAAATCCGGCCTTGATATACTCGTCTCTTGCTCCCGAAATAGCGTTTGCGGTAAGGCATACCTTGGGCGTTAAGATATTGGGATTATCCTTTTCCTCCAGCATGAGATGGAGTGTTTCTATTCCGTCCTTGCCCGGCATCATATGATCGAGGAATATCAGATCATACTTGGTCTTTCTTGATGCAGCGAGTCCTTCATCTCCGTCACATGCCGTATCCACCTTGATAAGCGTCTTTTTAAGCAGATTCTTGAAGACGATAAGGTTCATGTCGTTATCATCAACAACAAGCACATGTGCATCCGGCGCTGTGAATTTTTCCTTGTATACAGTTCTTTCTTTGAGTGCCGATCCGTAGGTCGACTGATAATCACCGATCGAATCCCATTTCTGCACTGTCTGCCTGAGCTTAAACGAAAAGCACGAGCCCTCTCCGTATACGCTCTCAACCTTCAGCGCACTGCCCATCATTTCAAGCAGACGCTTTGTTATGTTCATTCCGAGACCGGTACCCTCGACATTCCTGTTGCGCTTCTCTTCGATCCTTTCGAATTCCGAGAAAAGCCTGCTGAGGTCTTCCGGCTTGATGCCTATGCCGGTATCCCTGACCGAAACGCAAAGATTCGCACCGTTCGGGTCATCCATAAGCCTTTCGAAGGTCACCGAGAACTTAACGCTGCCCTTCTCGGCATATTTCACGGCGTTTGTAAGGATATTCGTAATGATCTGCTTGATCCTTATCTCATCACCGTGAAACATCATCGGCGTATCGGGATCGATATCAAGTACCAGTTCAAGACCCTTGGCATCCGCGCGGGTCTGAATCATATTTACAAGATCGTTTATAAGAGACGTTATGTTGTAGTCGACCGGAATGATCTCCATCTTTCCGGCTTCGATCTTCGAGAAATCAAGAATATCGTTGATGATGCTGAGCAAAGTATGTCCCGCATTCTTGATGCTTGCAGAATACTGGATGATATCATCTTCGCCGCTTTCACGCATGATCATCTCGTTCATTCCGAGAACAGCGTTGATAGGCGTACGGATCTCGTGGGACATGTTCGAAAGGAATGCTGATTTAGCCTCGTTTGCGACTCTGGCGCGCTCGGATTCCTGCTCGGCTATATCAAGTGCCTCCTTCAGTTTTTTCTCGTAGTCAAACTGGGCAAGGGTGCTCATGTGACTGCTCACAAGCGTTACGGAGTTAATGAAAACCGAAGTAAGATACAGTATCGGATAACGCTGTTGAAACGTTAATGTATAAATATCGCTGATATATTGGTTAACGGGAGTATAGAAAATTACGATAAAAAAGATCTCATAATAAAGGCAAGCAGTAAAACTGTATAGGATCCCGCCTATATAGCCCAGTGCCAGCGGAACGAGAAGAGTCCACAGTATCGCGAAGCCTTCATTTGCACCGGAAATGGCAAAATACGAAAAAATAATAGTGCTCATGATCCATGTGGACCACAATGCTACCTTCTTTTTCTTAAAAACGCTGATAGACACAGTGATCGTGATACCCAGGAGCATTACACCGATTGTGGCATAGGTTACGGCACCCCTGTGTTCAATAATATTCATTACAGTGGTGATCGTACCGGCAACTATAACGATGTATCCGAGCCGCTTTATGATATTCATCTGCCTTATCTCTCGCTCACCCAGATAAATGGACTGCGAAAGCTTTCCGATAAACTCCTTAAATCTTTTCCACATTTTCCTGTCCCTTCGACACAAACAACACCTGACCCGTCATTCAGGATCGCGCACCTACCGATTATTTTAACATAGTTCCCGACTCTTTCAAACAATATTATATGCAACATAAAAGAAATAGTTCTTTACTTTGACGCGTTAAAGTGATATACTACCATCCATAGGTGTCTTCATGACCGGAAGCAGGTTCAGACACCAATTTCGATTTTTCAGAAGTATTCAGGAGGAATGAAATGCCCATAGTAGATATTCTCGAGCAGAACTGCTCGCTATACGGCACAGAAACAGCCCTGGTGGAGATCAATCCCCAGGTGACGGAAAACAGACGAGTGACATGGAAGGAATATAATCTTATAGAAGCCAATCCCACCATGCATTACCGCAGGGAGATTACCTGGAACGTTTTCAACGAGAAGGCAAACCGTTTTGCGAATCTCCTTACAGAAAGAGGCATCAAGAAGGGCGACAAAGTCGCTATCCTTCTCATGAACTGTCTCGAGTGGCTTCCTATATATTTCGGTATTTTAAAGACCGGTGCCCTCGCGGTACCGCTCAATTTCAGATATGCGCCCGACGAGATAAAATACTGTCTTGATCTTGCCGAGGCAGATGTGCTTGTATTCGGACCCGAGTTCATCGGACGTGTCGAGGAGATTGCCGATGATATCAGCAGGAACAGACTTCTGTTCTTTGTTGGAAGCGGCTGCCCTTCCTTTGCGGAGGATTATGTATCTCTCACCGCAAACTGTTCAAGTACCTTCCACCGCATCGGACTTACAGATGACGACGATGCCGCTATCTACTTCTCATCGGGAACAACAGGTTTCCCGAAGGCCATACTGCACAAGCACAGGTCTCTGATGCACAGCTGCAGGGTTGAGCAGAATCATCACGGTCAGACCCATAACGACATCTTCCTGTGCCTCCC
>CAJOQS010000182.1 GCA_905236925.1 uncultured Lachnospiraceae bacterium
GCTTGAGGAAGCCGAGGACAGATATGAACTGGCGGATAGCATGATAAAGGCCTTCGAAGCCAGGACCGAGGCTTATGAAAAGCATATGGAGGCCTACGACAACTTCGACACTTATGTTTCGTTTGTCGATGTGGTGGCCTACTACGATTCTTCCGCGAGGATCACCGACAGGACGATCCTGATATATGCGGGATATCCCGACAGATACGAGTTTCCCGGAATAAATGTGAATGCGGGCAACGAAGAGGATGCCTATGCCGACCTCACTTCCGCGCTGAAGGCAGTTATCGAGGAGGCGGCCGGAAAGGATACGCATGTTCCGGTCATACTGTCCCTCAACAGCGGCGATGACAAGATCCTGTACAGGGATGAGGTCGCGATAACAAACATTTTCAATATGCTTGCCGTGTCCTACGATAATGTTTTTATCAGATGACGGGTCGTACCTTGGATAGTTAGATCGTTTTTAACGGCACGGAACGGAGATAATTATGAGTAACGCCCTGATAACGATCATTGTTCTGATCGTGATTCTGGCACTTCATGTGTATATCTGCATTAAGAATCCTTCGAAAAACAGGCTGACGGGAATCTTCAGGTTCCTGCTCGGCCTCGTTTTGCTGATCGTACTGGTTGTTTTCGCTGTCCGGGAATACGGGCCTCGCGGCAACAACCCGATATTCTCCGATGCAGGCAGGGGCGGGAACGAAGGCGAAGATACAAGGCAGACCTCCAAGGGCACTGCGAGTGATACAAACGGAAAGGTAATCATAGAGATCTTTGTCAGCGGGTTCGAAGTCAGTGTCGATGGAGTTGCATATGACTGCAGCGGCGGGGATTACGGCGAGCTCGATACTGTTCTTTCGGGACTTGGCGGAGACAGGTATAAGGTGAAGGTTATCGATCATTACGGAGTTTCCGGAGTGTATCATCATGTTAACGGGGTGCTTGAAGGACTCGGGATTGATGCGGAGGAAGTTATTCAGAACTGAGATGTAACGTAGCGGATTTGAAGGAAGCATCGGGACGGAGCATGTGCCGGGGATTGACATATGGGTGTCATGATATCAGGCAGGCGTGTGCAAATAATTAATTCAGAGAGATGACAGGAAAGGAGATGAGAGCACGGATGAGAGTTAAACGTTTGGCAACGGCTGCATTGTGCCTTCTGTGCTCGATGCTCCTTACCGGTTCGATATTCAGGAGTGCCGAGATAGTTACCTACAACGGCGAGCCCCTGATAGACCTTGACGCACTTATACACAGCACGGAGCTGGGGCAGGAGGGAAGTACGGATGACGGAAATCTCGCAGATCCCGTAAAACCCGGCAACAGCGACGACAATACAGCAAACAATAACGAAAAGCAGAACGAGAAGAATCCGGACAAAAGATATGTGATAGAGGTGAGCGATAACGTGATCACCTGTCCCGGCGGCACCTATGTTTACCTTCACGACAAGAAGGCGGTCATTGCAAGAAACAGCGCGAAGAACCTCGAAGATGTGCTGAAAGAAGCCTCTGGCAAGGAGATCGTCCTAAGCGACAATTACGCCGAGGCACATGCCTACAGGTTTATGATCGAATATGTTAAAAAGGCACTCGGAGAAAGCGTGGCACTGACGCTGGAGCCGGATTACGGATCGAGCTGGGGTGTGGTACGGTGATAAATTCAGACTGACCGGGCAGGCAGAATAGAATGGCTGACAGAGGTGCAGGGAATGATGCGCGACGGGAAAGCCATTAAGAAAGGAGAGACGGCATGAGCGGAACACATAAAACTATCCGAAGAGCAGTGGCGGGAGCTATGCTCCTGTGCCTTATGCTGTCTTTCATGACAACTCCTGCTGCAGCTTACAGCGGAATAGCCCTGGACGTTTCGGATCACCCTGTGTACCGTTACATCACGGCGCACATTCTGATCGATTCATTCCAGACCGATATTAATGCGCTTGAACAGAAATATGACGGGAATTATCTGGCTGTTTTCGGGATACTGACCGGAAAAAGCTCCGACAACAAGACTTTTTATATTCGTGATGCCAACAGTCAGTCGGCTTCATCGATAAAGTGCTCGTCTTCAACGGCCCTGTCGGCTCTTTCGGGGCTCGCGGTCGGCGATATGGTGAAGGTACTCGGAAAGCTTTCTGTGACCACCTTTTTCTCGGAATCCATGACCCTGAAGGTGGATGTTGTTGAAAAAACCGATATTTCGTCGGTTTCGACAGAAGTGTTCACAACGTCAAACGGAAGTGTTATCAATTCCGCGACCATGCTGCAAAGGAGCATTGAGGGGGGCTTCGATTTCTACATCCCTAACTCATGGAAGAAGGTCGAGTACGACCTGCCCAATGTTGCGGGGTATCAGTATAAGCTGAACGAGCTGTCCGGACAGGGCATCGCCGAGAGCGTGTTTGTCTTCTATGTGGATGAAACGCTCCTGAAAAAGCCCACTGACATTTCCAGCAAGACCCGTGTCCGCAAGGCCATAGTTGAGAACATCCTCTGCAACAAGAACCTGAAGATGTACAGTTCGAGACTGCCCCTGTTCGAGCACGACATCGATATAACCGCAAAATCAACGGATTACGCAAAGTTCGAGTATTATACCGGCAGCTACACCGAGCGCAACATAAACGCCTACAACCACCGCGTTGAGTTCGCGTTCATCGAGGACGGCCGGGAAGACGGCGTCTGCGCTGTCCTGTATGTGTACAATACTCCGGAGCATGCCGACGATGTGCTGTTCATGATGCGGATGCTGGAGGGGAATGCCCTGTGATATAGTTTCTTCAAACAGGGCATGCGTCTTTTTATGTCGTTATTTGCTTTTTCAATTTATTGTTCTGTTTTCTAAATATCAAATTTTTCTAAGACGCTTGCTGAATTCCAACCATCTTTTTTTGAGCATTTATAGTTTATAAAGCGACAGTCGGAGTACGAAGGAGGATAAATATGAATAATGTCATGGAGTACAAGGGGTATGCCGGGAGTGTTGAATTTTCAGAGAAAGACGAAGTTAAGAAAAATCCGGTATA
>CAJOQS010000183.1 GCA_905236925.1 uncultured Lachnospiraceae bacterium
AGCTGTAGCCCTTCGCGATCAGTTCGTCCTTTAACGGTCTGAAGCCGTATATCTCGCCGTTGCATACAAGAATTGTTTCACAGAATTTGCCGGGACCGTGTTCGGTCAGCGGATCGTCGAACGCCGTTACCGATAAAGTTCTTTTCATTCCGTACAGGAAGGGCTGCATCCCCGCATCGGTAAGTCCCATGATCGACAGGCGGTTGAAGCCGAGCCAGCCGTTCCCTGTATTTATTACCCGGCTTGCATCGGGTCCTCTTGAATGAGTTTTTGAAAGTGCGGCTCTGACTGCCTCGTATTCAGCGTCTGTACCGCAAAAACCAAAAATAGAACACATCTTTAACGCCTCCCAATCGCTTTTCCCTCATCCGGTTCGGGTTCTATTCCGCCCCGAAACAAAGGGAAAGGGCGCCTTGAAGATTATCTCCTCAAGACGCCCTTGTCTTTATAGGTTTGAAGTCTACACCACTGTTTTTATGTTGTCAATATATTTTTTTCAGAAAATCGTGGAGACTTTTATCGTGATCTCCTCGAGCACGTCAAGCAGCACGCGGACAGTGTCGAGCGATGTAAATATCGTCACATTGTTCTCGATCGCGCAGCGGCGGATCTTCGCTCCGTCCTCGAAATGCACTCCCGAGAAAATGGCTCTGGTATTGATAACGTAGCTGACGTTTCCGCTCCTGATCGAGTCAAGAATATCCTCGCTGCCCTCGCTGAGCTTCTTCCTGATCCTGCAGCGTATACCGGCATTGCGCAGGTATTCTCCTGTCAGTGAGGTAGCCTCGATGTTGAAGCCCATATCGTAGAATCTCCTGACAAGCGGAATGCCCTCGACCTTGTCCTCATCCGCGAGAGAAACGATGACCGTGCCGTAGTTCAGCAGCTTCAGTCCGGTAGCGATAAGTGCCTTGTACATCGCCCTGTGCATCTTCTCGTCGTAGCCGATGGCTTCGCCGGTGGACTTCATCTCGGGTGAGAGATATACATCCATACCCTTCAGCTTCGAGAACGAGAATGCGGGTGCCTTTACGCACCAGCGCTCACGCTCCTTCGGATAAAGCTCGAAAATGCCCTGCTCCTTGAGGCTTACGCCGAGTATCGCAAGAGTCGCGATATCCGCGAGATGGTAGCCCGTTGCCTTCGAGAGGAAAGGAACCGTTCTCGACGAGCGGGGATTTACCTCAATGATATAAACATCCTCATTTTCATCGACAATGAACTGGATGTTGAACAGGCCGACGATCCCTATGCCGAGACCCAGCTGCTTCGTGTAGGTCAGGATCGTGCCCTTGACCTTGTCTGAGATGCTGAAAGTTGGATATACGCTGATCGAATCGCCCGAATGGACTCCGGTACGCTCAACAAGCTCCATGATGCCGGGCACAAATACGTCTCTGCCGTCGCAGATTGCGTCGACCTCGACCTCCTTGCCCATGATGTATTTATCGACTAGAACCGGCTTGTCGACATCGACCTCAACCGCTGTTTTCAGGTAGTGGCGCAGGTCGTTCTCCTTGGATACGATCTGCATCGCACGGCCTCCGAGTACAAAGCTCGGACGCACGAGAACCGGATATCCGATACGCTCGGCGGCAGCCACACCGTCCTCGATGCTCGTCACAGCCTCGCCGTTGGGCTGTGGAATGTTCAGATCCTTCAGAACCTTCTCGAAGGCATCGCGGTTCTCGGCGCGCTCTATCGCATCGCAGTCGGTACCGATGATCCTTACGCCGTGCTCCTTTAAAGGTTCTGCCAGATTGATCGCGGTCTGTCCTCCGAGTATCGCAATAACACCATCGGGCTTTTCATAGTCAATGATGTTCATGACATCCTCGACCGCGAGGGGCTCGAAATAGAGCTTGTCGCTTGTCGTATAGTCGGTCGAGACAGTCTCAGGGTTATTGTTGATTATGATCGCTTCGTAGCCGTGTGCCTTGATCGTCATAACGGCGTGAACGGTGGAGTAATCGAACTCAACGCCCTGTCCGATACGTATGGGACCCGAACCGAGTACTATTATCTTCTTCTTGTCGGATATCTGCGACTCGTTCTCCTGCTCATAGGTCGAGTAGAAATAAGGGATATAGCTTTCAAACTCCGAAGCGCAAGAGTCGATCATCTTGAATACGGGCCTGATGTTCTCGGCTTTTCGCAGCTCGTAGATATCGCGCTCGCTCCTGCCCCAGAGTATTCCTATCTCCTTGTCGGAAAAGCCCATCTTCTTGGCCTTTTTCAGAACCTCGAGATCGCCCTTGGCGGCAGAAACCTCTTTTTCCATATCGACGATGTTCAGGAACTTATTGATGAAGAACGCGTCGATGCCCGAAAGCCTGTGTATCTCCTCAATATCCGCACCGA
The DNA here is from genome assembly GCA_905236925.1 of uncultured Lachnospiraceae bacterium. Taxonomy (GTDB): domain Bacteria; phylum Bacillota; class Clostridia; order Lachnospirales; family Lachnospiraceae; genus RUG11977. The sequence goes on from CAJOQS010000183.1 coordinate 2,362, forward strand.
GGCGAAGCATCTGGGCGATCGCGTAGATACGGTCATCGGTGCCTGCGGTGATGTAATCCTTCAGCTCATCGAGCGTGTAATTGTCAAACTTCCTGTGATGCAGGTGGAATACGCCTATCTCAAGTGACCGGATGGCCTTGAGCAGGCTCTCCTCGACGGTCCTTCCGACGCTCATTACCTCACCGGTCGCCTTCATCTGGGTGCCAAGGCGGTTATTCGCGTCATTGAACTTATCGAACGGGAAACGCGGCATCTTCGAAACGACATAGTCAAGTGCAGGCTCGAAGGACGCGGGTGTATTTGCGAGCATGATCTCGTCGAGATGCATTCCCACGCTGATCTTCGCCGAAACGCGCGCGATCGGATATCCGCTGGCCTTTGAGGCGAGTGCCGAAGAGCGCGAAACGCGGGGATTGACCTCGATAAGGTAATAGTCGAAGGACTCCGGATCCAGAGCGAACTGAACGTTGCAGCCGCCTTCGATCTTAAGGGCACGGATGATCTTCAGGGCGCTGTCGCGGAGCATGTGATACTCTTTGTTCGTGAGTGTCTGCGAAGGGCAGACCACAACGGAATCACCGGTGTGTATTCCGACCGGATCGATGTTCTCCATGTTGCAGATGGCTATCGCGGTGTCGTTGGCATCGCGCATAACCTCGTACTCTATCTCCTTGTAGCCCTTGACGCTTCGCTCGATGAGCACCTGATGAACCGGTGACTGTTCAAGCGCATTCTTCATAATCTCGCGGAATTCTTCCTCGTTGTAGGCAAAACCGCCGCCTGTTCCGCCAAGAGTGAACGCGGGGCGCAGAACCAGGGGATAGCCGATCTTATCGGCGGCATCCAGTCCTTCCTCCATATTCTCCGCGATGATCGAGGGCAGAACGGGCTCACCGAGGCTCATGCAGAGCTCCTTGAACAGCTCTCTGTCTTCGGCGCGCTCTATACTTTCGGTCCTCGTGCCGAGCAGCTCCACGCCGCACTCACGGAGGACTCCCTTTTTCTCCAGCTGGATCGCGAGATTCAGGC
>CAJOQS010000184.1 GCA_905236925.1 uncultured Lachnospiraceae bacterium
AATATATCGAGGTCAAGCAGAAATATCCGGACTGTATTCTTTTTTACAGGCTGGGTGATTTCTATGAGATGTTTTTTGATGACGCTGTGACCGCTTCCAAGGAACTTGAGCTGACACTTACCGCGAAGGCATGCGGACTTGAGCTTCGCGCGGCGATGTGCGGGATACCTTACCATGCCTATGAGAGCAATATGAACCGCCTTGTAGAAAACGGACATAAGGTGGCCATATGCGAACAGGTCGAGGACCCGAAGCTCGCTAAAGGTCTTGTTAAGCGAGAAGTCATCCGTATTGTAACTCCCGGTACGAATATCTCCTCACAGTCACTTGAGGAATCAAAGAACAATTTCCTGATGAGCCTGTTCTATACGGGCGATATGTTCGGTCTTTCCTTTGTTGATGTTTCAACGGGAGATTTTTATACGACGGAATGCGATTCTTCTGACCGTGTGCTTGATGAGATCAATGCGTACAGTCCTTCCGAGAACATCTGCAATCCCGCTGTTCTGATGAGCGGCATAGATACCGAGCTCCTTCGGGAACGCGATCATATCTGTGTTTCGACCGTGGATGAGACATTTTTTGATGAAGCACAGGCCAGGAAGATCCTCTGTGAGCATTTTAAGGCAGCGGATGTCAGTGAACTGGGGCTGGCGGATTATTCCTTCGGCATAATCTCTGCGGGAGCAGTTCTCAGATTCCTTTATGAGACCCAGATGATCTCTCTTGAGCATCTGACCAGGATCACGCCGTATATAAACGGCAGATACATGATCGTTGACAATTCGACAAGGCGCAACCTTGAGCTTTGTGAGACCATGAGGGACAAGAACCGCAGAGGTTCGCTGCTTTGGGTCGTAGATAAGACAAGGACAGCCATGGGCGCAAGAATGATGCGTTCGTTCATCGATCAGCCCATGCTGGAAAAGGATGCCATCGAAGCCCGCCTCAGCGCCGTTGAGGAGCTTAAGAGCCGCTATATCGACCGCGAGGAGATCAGGGAGTATCTGAATACCATATATGACCTTGAGCGTCTTGCGGGGCGCATAAGCTACCGCAATGCCAACCCGAGGGACCTTGTGGCATTTGCCTCATCTCTCGAGATGCTTCCCGCGATAAAGCTTCTCTGTGCCCAGTTTGAATCCGAACTTCTTAAGGAGGTCCATGAGAATCTCGATCCCCTTAAGGATCTTTACGACCTGATAAAAAACGCCATCATTGATGATCCTCCCGTTCAGATCAAGGAGGGCGGAATATTTAAAACCGGTTATAATGCCGAGATAGATTCACTCAGGAATGCCAAGAGTGAAGGCAAGAACTGGCTTGCGGACCTCGAGGCCAGGGAGAGGGAGAGCACCGGGATAAGGACGCTGAAGATCAAGTTCAGCAGGAATTTCGGCTACTGCCTTGAGGTTACGAATTCGTTTAAGGATCAGGTTCCGGATAGCTGGACCAGAAGGCAGACCCTTACCGGAGCCGAGCGCTATATCAATCCAGAGTTGAAGGAGCTTGAGGATAAGATAGTCAATGCCGAAAGCAGGCTCTTTGCCCTGGAATATGACCTTTTCACGCAGATAAGGGAGCAGATAGCTTCAAACATCGGCAGGATTCAGCAGACCGCTAAGGCTGTTGCACTGATTGACTCATACGCGTCCCTTGCATATGTCGCTGAACGCAACAATTACGTTAGGCCCGCTATCAATACCGACGGAATTATCAATATCAAAAACGGCAGACATCCTGTTGTGGAGCAGTTTATCGGCGCAGATTCGTTTGTTGCCAACGATACCTATCTTGACAACAGGAATTCGAGGATAGCCATTATCACAGGACCCAACATGGCCGGTAAGTCGACCTATATGCGCCAGACCGCGATAATCGTTCTGATGGCTCAATGCGGCTTCTTTGTACCTGCCGAATCAGCCGATATCGGCATCGTCGACAGGATATTTACCCGTGTGGGCGCGTCCGATGACCTTTCCTCCGGTCAGTCAACCTTCATGGTCGAGATGAACTAGGTTGCCTACATCCTTAAAAATGCGACAGCACGAAGCCTTCTTATACTCGATGAGATCGGAAGGGGAACCTCGACCTTTGACGGTCTGGGCATTGCCTGGGCCGTGGTTGAATATATAAGCAGCAAGAAGCAGATAGGTGCCAAGACGCTTTTTGCCACACATTATCATGAGCTTACCGAGCTTGAGGACAAGCTTGAAAGCGTCAACAATTACTGCATCGCGGTCAAGGAACAGGGCGAGAATATCATCTTCCTTCGCAAGATAATCCGCGGCGGTGCCGACAGGAGCTACGGAATACAGGTCGCAAGGCTTGCAGGACTTCCCGAGGCTGTTCTGCAAAGGGCAAGGGAGATCGTAGATATCCTTACCGACAATGACATCAACAGCAAGATCAGGGAGAATGTCGCCGATGTGGCTGCATCGACCGCCCGATCGTCCGGAAAGAAAGCACGGAACGATCTCGAGGCAGGCCAGATGAGCCTGTTCGGTCCTGCTGTTATCGATGACCACAGTGATGTGATAGATAAGCTTAAGGGCATCAGGATCGATGATCTGCGTCCCGTTGACGCGCTCAACCTCCTTGCCGAGCTTCAGGATATGCTGAAATAATCAAAGAATGGAGTAGTTTATGGCTGTTATCAATATCCTTGACAGAAATACCATTAATCAGATCGCTGCGGGTGAAGTGATCGAACGCCCGGCCTCCGTTGTCAAGGAACTGATAGAGAATTCGATAGATGCCGGCGCGACTTCTGTCTCCTGTGAGATAAAGGGCGGAGGCATCGACCTTATCCGCATCACGGACAATGGAAGCGGTATTGCGGAAGATGACATCAGAAACGCGTTTTTAAGGCATGCCACGAGTAAGATAAGAGATGCCGCGGACCTTACCGATGTCATGAGCCTTGGCTTCAGGGGTGAGGCGCTTGCCTCGATAGCCGCAGTCAGCGAGGTCGAGCTTTTTACCCGCAGAAAAGATGATGTCGACGGCTTCCGCTACGTTATCAGCGGCGGAGAGGAGCAGTGCTTTGAAAATGTAGGCTGTCCCGAGGGTACGACATTCATCGTAAGAAACCTGTTCGGAAATGTGCCGGTCAGGCGAAAATTCCTTAAATCTGCAGCCACAGAAGGCTCTGTTATCAGCGATCTTATTGAAAAGATCGCGATATCTCATCCGGAGGTCTCGATCAAGTTCATCAGTAATTCGAGGACAGTCATATTTACGACCGGCAGCAATTCGATCCGCGATATCGTTTACGGCATTTACGGACGTGAGATAACTTCCTCGCTTCTCGAGGTTGATCACGAAGACGAGCTGGGCATCACGGTCAGGGGTTTTGTCGCAAAGCCTGTTGTTGCACGCTCCAACAGAAACCTTGAGCATTATTTTGTAAACGGACGATATATCAGGAACAATGCAATCAGCAAGGCGATAGAAGAGGCATTCACGCCTTTTCTTATGATGCATAAATACCCCTTTACGGCTCTTCATATAACCGTTCCCGCCGATAAAATGGATGTTAACGTTCATCCGACCAAGCAGGAGGTACGTTTTGAAAGGCCCGATGACATCTTCACAGCTGTTTACAGGGCGGTCAGTGAAACGCTGAGGCAGACTGCATTTATCCCGAAGACAGTGACTCCGGATGTAGACTCACAGAAGGAAGCAAGGGAGAGGATACTTTCCGACGATAGCGCGCAGAAGGCGCCCGAGCCCTTTGAGAAGAGGCGTATTACCGGCGATGCAGAAAAAGAGACCTCTGCAGCACCTTCTGAAGCTTTCCGGGCAGCACCCGCAAAAACAGAAGAACCCGAGATAACCGGAGATATCAGAAGCTTCACGCGGACGATAACCGAAAGCATCAATGAGGAAAAGGCCGTGAGTCCTTTGCCGGAGAACGAAACCGAATTCGTTCAGATGGTCTTGGAAACGAATCTGGATCTTGCCGGGGAAAATGAAACTCCGGAGATACGTCCCGAAACGAAGG
>CAJOQS010000185.1 GCA_905236925.1 uncultured Lachnospiraceae bacterium
CGGGGCCGCCTCGCAGGGACCGGCAGCGGCCTTATCGTCCGCGCCAAGCTTGAAGCTGCCGGATTATGACGATTACGAGATGACCCGCAGGGAAATGCTCGTTATCGCGGCAAAGGTACTGTGCATACTTGCAGTGACGGCCTATATCTGCTATGACAGCCTGTTTTTTACGATAATCCTGTTGCCCTATGCTCTGTTTTATTTCAGGAAACAGAAGGAGCTGAAGAAGGAGGCGCGGAAATGGAAGCTGAACCTTCAGTTCGGGGATGCGATAAAAAGCCTGAGTGCCGCGCTCGAGGCGGGGTACTCGGTGGAGAACGGATTCGCTCAGGCATACAGGGATCTGCTGCTGAGCTATGCGGAGGACGAGCCGATAATGGTCGAGCTCAGAGCCATGCTTGGACAGATAAGGAACAGCATGACCGCGGAGGAGGCCGTAAGGGGATTCGCCGCACGGAGCGGACTTGATGATGTTTCGGGCTTTGCGGATGTTTTCTCGACTGCGAGGAGAACCGGCGGAAATATCATCGCGATCATCAGGTCGAGCACGGAAATGATAATGATGAGGGTGGATCTCAAAAGGCAGATCAGAACAGCGACAGCGGCGGCGAAATACGAGGCGGACATCATGAAGCTGGTCCCCTTCGGCGTGATAGTTTATCTCCGCATGTTCGCACCCGAGATGATCATGTCCCTGTACGGAAATCTGAGAGGGATCATTTTCATGACCGGAGTGCTGATCGCTTATGCCGCACTCGGAGAGCTTTCGGAAAGGATGGTAAGGATAGAGCTTTGAAAAACGAGAATCCCTTAAAATGGCTGCGGCCGCTGAGTATGAAGATATACGGGATACTGGAAAAGCACGGAAAGAAGGAGCTTTTTATCAGTTCAAGGCGGGCCGAGATGCTGTATGTGAACGAGGATCCCGCTGATGTGATACGTGAAGAGAGCTGCCGGGTGATATCCTATATGATCCTTATCCTCGGAATTGCGGCTTTAACAGCCGTCGGAAGCGTTCTTGCGGGCTCGTCCGCCATAAACGGAGGTAGGCTCGCGAGAAAAGGAGCAGAGGAGGGAACGGCGGATTACAGTCTGTCCGTGGCAAGCGACGACGGATACGAAGAAGATATTACAGTCTCGGTCAGCGGTCAGAGATATACGGGAAGCGAGCTCGAGAATTTCTTTGAGAGGGCATTCGCTGAACTGGAAAAGGAAACGCTCGGAAAGAACGGCTCGGCGGAAAACGTTACGGAGGACCTCCATTTTCCGTCGTCCATAGCTGACGGCCTTATAAGCGTGACATGGGAGGATGTGGATCATTCCTACATCTACTCGAACGGAGACCTGCGCAAAGAGGAGATAACGGAACCGGTAATCCTTCTGCTCACGGCACGTCTGGAGTATTACGGCGAGGTCAGGATCCATTCGTTTCCGGTGAGACTGGTTCCCGGGACTGAGGAAGACGCGCTGAGCTTTTCGAAAAGGCTGGAAGAAGCGCTGAAAAAGGAAGACCTGGAATCTTCCGATACACCCTGGTTCAGGCTTCCGGAGGTTCTTGACGGCAGCAGGCTTGCATGGGGAGAAAGGAAGAAAAACAAGTATCTGTGGATACTGGCGCTCGGGATCGGAGCAGCCGCTTCGGTGGTTCCTGCGATACGCTCGGAGTACGGAAAGAAGGAGAAGGCAAGAGAAGAAGAAATGCTCAGGGATTATCCCGATATCATCTCCAAATATGTGCTTCTGGTCACGGCCGGAATGACCTGCAGGGGAGCATGGGAAAAGATATGCTCCGACTACAGGAACTCAGGGCGCAAGGGTCGCTTCGCATACGAGGAGATGATCCGCTCCGAGCACGAAATGCGGTTCGGTGTGAGTGAAGCGGGAGTGTACGAGAATTTCGGAAGGCGCTGCGGTGTTGATGCCTACAGGAAATTCGGAATGCTCCTGTCGAACAACCTGCGTCGCGGAAGCCGTGATCTGACGCTCCTTCTGAAAAGCGAAGCATCTGAAGCCATGGAAAAGCGCAGGGAAGAAGCGGCCAGATCGGCACAGGAGGCGAGTACGAGACTGCTGCTCCCGATGTTCGGGATGCTCTGTCTTGTTTTCGCAATAATAATGGTCCCCGCCTTCTCGTCCTTCGGGGGATGAAGGCGGGAAAAAAAGAAAAGGAGAATACGTGACAATGAACGGATTTCGAGAGGATAACAGAGGTATAACGAGCATTGAGATAGTCCTTTTGCTGGTGATCCTGATCGCGCTCATAGTGATCTTCAAGGATCAGATATCCCAGATAGTGGATAAAGCGTTTGCGGCCATCTCAAAGAATACAGACGCGATACTCAATTGATGGGAGGGAAGGGATTAAAAGGCTCGGTAACGGTCTTCTGCGCGCTGGTCTTTGTGCTGATATTTTCCCTGATCCTTGTAACTCTTGAAGCGGCTAGGTCCGCATATTTCAGAGGAAATGCAAGGAGTGCCGCAAAGGCCGGACTGGAGTCTGCCATGGCCGATTACTACAGACCCCTGTTTGACAGATATCAGATATTTGCCGTTGATCTCGGGTACGGAAGCACACGCGCCAACATCGCTGAATTTGAGCGGCGTGCGGCAAAATACGCGGGACTGGCTGCACCGGAGGCGGAATATGTCGAATTCGAAGTCACAGATACCGTTCCGCTGACTTCGCGCGGAGGGGAATACTTTGTGCGTCAGGCCGTGGATGCCGAAACTGTGGAAATGGCAGAAGGCGCGCTGGAGGAACTCGCGGAAAAGCTCGGGCTTATGACCGGTCAGGAAAACGCGATGAAGGTTCTGAAGCGGAAGACTGCCCTGGAAACGGAGCTCGCGGAACTTGATCTGTATACGGTCGATCTTATGCGGTCACTCGACGGAGTGGATGTCGATCCTGCCGGAACGGCGGAAGGAGGAAGCCTCTACACGCTTAAGGACAGCTTCGTAAAAAGGTTCTGCACCGGTGATACAGCGGGTATCAGCGCCGGGCTCAACCATTCGGGGAAATTTATCAATGCCGTGGGCGAGATCAGGGAACTTGCGAAAACTGCCCCTGCATATCGCGATAAAGCGGCTGCCGCAGAGGATATGCTCAGGAGGATAAGGGAGCTTTCGCCGGATGTGCCGGATGGCATGTATGAGCAGTATTCCAAACTCTTAAAAGCCGCGGAAAAGGAACGGGAGCGCTGCGAGCGTGCGGCAGAGCCGCTGAGACAGCTGTTCATCGAAACCGAGCAGAAACTTAAGGAAGCCGCAGATGCGGCATCGCGTGCCGATGAGCTGAGGCAGACCCTACAGCCCAAGGTCAGGGCATTTGAGACCTTTCTTGACAGCATGGAAAGCCTCGTTGACCGTGACAGCATGCAGGAATTCAGGAGCGGTCTTGAGGCGATGAAGTGCCATGTCGGCCTCGGAAGCAGTGCGGATGTGCCGGATTACCGGACCATAGCGGACACTGCGGCCTCGGATCTGATGCTTGTTGTCGGAAACCGCGGGGAGAGCATTCTCGTTACCCCGGGACCGGATTCGGAAAGGATCGACAGGTGGATAATGGAGCTTGAGGTCCTTGCGGAAAGGATGACCGCGTTTTCGTACGACGGGATGCAGCTCGATTATACGCTGAACGGCATGGAGAGCGCAGGTGAGGCGGTATCCGGCGTTCTGAACGGACAGCTATTCGGGAGGATATCCGATAAGTGGCTTGAAATCGTACTCGGTGATACATCGAAGGTATCCCGCGCGGAGCTCAGGAAC
>CAJOQS010000186.1 GCA_905236925.1 uncultured Lachnospiraceae bacterium
ATACACATTAGGAGTATAAAAAACTGAATACATCGCTTAAGCTTAACGGAACCACGCGACTATCGCGTGGTTTTCTTAATACAATAAATGCCACCACAGCCTGTGTGGCGGCACTAATTATATCATATCATAATCCGCATGTCTCACTTATATATCTTCGAGCCTTGACAGCATATTCGAAGGGATTGGCGACAGCGGGATCCTGCTCTGCCTCTACGAGCATCCAGCCTTCATATCCGTTCTGATCGAGAATCTCGAAGATCGGTCTGAAATCGATCGCTCCGTCACCGGGGACCGTGAACGTGCCCATCCTAACTCCCTTGAGGAAGGAGAGGTGTTCGTTTCTTACTTTGGCAACCACATCGGGGCGGATATCCTTAAGGTGAACATGCTTGATGCGTCCGACATATCTTTTAAGGACTGAAAGATAATCCTCGCCTGAATATGCGAGATGTCCCGAATCAAACAGAAGATATACAAGCTCGGGATCTGTATTTGCCATCATGCGGTCTATTTCGGCTTCGGTTTGTACAACGGTACCCATATGATGGTGGTAAACAAGCTTCATGTCCTTTTCGGCAGCAAGCGCACCGAGCTTGTTCAGGCCCTCGCAAAGAAGTCTCCATTCGTCATCGTTCATTATGTATTTTGAATCGAAAACGGAGGTTTCCATCTGCCCCTGTATGGAGTGACCCTGCTCGGATACGACTACGACCTTTGCACCCATGGCATTGAGGAAATCACGGTGCTTAATGAATTCATCAGCGGTCTCCTGATAGGGCTTGGTTGTCAGGAAAGCTGAGAACCATGCACTGCATACGGAGAGTCCGCGGATATCCATATAAGGCTTCAGTACAGCTGGATCGTGAGGATACTTGTTTCCGACCTCGGTGCCCGAAAAGCCCGCAAGAGCCGCCTCGCTGATGCACTGCTCGAAAGTATTCTCGCCGCCCAGATCGGGCATGTCATCATTTGTCCAGGCAATGGGAGCTATACCCAGCCTGATCTTTTTATTCTCAAACATTGTCATTATCCTTTCGTGATCAGAACTTTATCTCGGAAAGAGCAACCGGACGGTTCTCGTCAAGTGACTTCTTCGCGGCCTTTGCGATAAGTATAGGTGCGAGACCGGACTTGATATCAACGGGAACGGGCTTGTCTTCTATGATCGCTTCAACGAAGCAGTTGACTTCCTTTATAAAGCTTGCCATATAACGCTCAAGGAAGAAGTAGAGCGGCTTTTCCGCGGTCACACCGTCAGCATTGCTGAGCACCGCGGTTGAAACCGTGTCGTTTCCGACAGCGATCTGTCCCTTTGAACCGAAGGCTTCGGCACGCTGATCGTAGCCGTATGCGGCCTGACGCGAGTTGTCAATGACAGCTATAGCGCCGTTGGCGAGCTTTAATGTGATTATTGCGGTATCAATATCGCCTTCGTCGGCGATCTTCGGATTGACAAGAGCGGCACCTGCTGCATAGACTTCAACAACATCGCTTCCTGAAAGGAAACGCACCATATCAAAATCGTGGATCGTCATATCAAGGAACATTCCGCCTGAAACACGTACATACTCAAGAGGCGGAGCCTCGGGATCCCTTGCGGTAACATGGAGCATATGAAGATCGCCGATCTTTCCGGATACGATAGCTTCGCGGACTGCTTCAAAATTGTGGTCGAAGCGCCTGTTAAAGCCCACCTGGTACTTGAGATTCCTGCCTTCGAGGGCGTTCATGACTTCCTTTATCTTTGCGAGATCCTGTGAGATCGGCTTTTCGCAAAACACATGCTTGCCGGCTGCGATCGCCTCGATCGAAATGTCGGCATGAGTGTTGGTGGAAGAGCAGATCATTACCGCATCCACCTCGGGATCGTTAAGGATCTCGTGATAATCTGTGCAGATGTGCTCAATGCCGAGGCCTCGGGCCCATTCACGCTGGGTATCGTTCATGAATGGATCGGCAATTGCATAAACACATGCTTTTTTTACACCGTTTGTGATGCCTTCGGCGTGAACCTTGCCAATTCGTCCGGCACCGATGATTCCTATTTTGATCATTGTAAACCTCCTGAATATATAGAGTGTAATTAATTGACTACCCCGGCAATTAGTGTATCAGAGGATGATCAAACATTCAAGCAATAATTGCAATGTTTTTGTTAAGTATTTTGCTATTGGATAAGATAATTCATAAAACTAACAAAAATATAACAAAAAAGTATTGCTTTATCTTGGCCAAAGTGATAGTATTTTTGCGTGAAATAATATTTTAGAGAGGGAGTATTATGATCAAATCAAACAGACTCAAGGAGATGGAAGCCTATATCATAAGTAAGGGCGTTGCTTCTATGGAGGAGCTCTGCCGTCTGTATGATATTTCCATGAACACCTGCAGGAACGATGTTGCGGAGCTTGCCAAAAAGGGTTCCATACTCAAGGTTTACGGCGGAGTCACCAGCAATGTTCCTTCCAAAAAGACCAATCTTGTATCGATCGATGAGAGAAAAACCCAGAATATCCAGTGCAAGCGTGATATCGCGAAGGCCGCGGCATGTTATGTCGAGCAGGGTGATATCATCTTTATTGATTCGGGTTCGACTGCCGTTAATCTTCTCGATTTCATCGATGACAAGGTGAAGATAACCATCATAACCCATTCCGTTGATGTACTTATGAAAGCCTCCAAGCTGCCCAATATCGAGCTTTTCTGTTTCGGAGGACGCTATCAGGCTGCTACGGGATGCTTTGTAGGCATGGGGATCGGAAACGCCTTCGAAAGGTACAATATCAACAAGGCCTTTATGGGGACCAAGGGTATCACAGAGACAGGTGCGGTCACGGATTCTTCGATGGGAGAGTATGAGATCAAGAAATGGGCAGTCTCGAGAGCGGAGAAATCCGTTCTGATGGCTGATTCACGAAAATTCGGCAGAGCCGGTCTGATGAGCTACTGCAATCTTGAGGATGTTGATGTGCTCGTATCCGACAGGATGGCTCCGGACGGGCTTGTTGAGCTTTGCGAGCAGAATAATACCGAATTGAGATTAGTATAAAAATGAATGGAGAACGAACATGAGCGAGATCAAAAAACTTAAGCTGTGGATCAACGGAGAGTATGTTGAATCCAAGACAGAGAAGTATATGGATGCCTTCAACCCCAGCACGGGAGAGGTTATAGCAAAGGTTCCCTGCTGTACGAAGGAGGAAGTGGACAAGGCGATTGCGGCAGCAAAGGCAGCCTTCCCGGGATGGTCGTCTACCCCGGTTATCAAAAGAACACAGATCCTGTACAAGCTTCGTGACCTTCTTATCGAGCATATGGATGAGCTGACTCATCTTGTTGCGCTTGAGAACGGAAAGGCATGGGCCGAGGCCCAGGGCGATGTACTGAAGGCCAAGGAACCCACCGAGCTCGCTTGTCAGGCTCCTTCGCTCCTTCAGGGAGAGTCTCTGATGGATGCATCTAAGGGTTACGATACTGTTCTGTACCGTGAGCCTGTCGGTGTTTTCGCGGGCATTGTTCCCTTTAATTTCCCCGCAATGATCCCAATGGGCTGGATGACCCCCATGTGCATCGCATGCGGCAACACGATTGTATTAAAGGCTGCAAGCTTCACTCCCCAGACCTCTATGAGGATTGCCGAGCTCTATAAGGAAGCCGGCCTTCCCGACGGAGTCATCAATATCGTTACCTGTTCAAGGAACGAGTCCGAGATATTCCTGCAGCATCCTGATGTCAAGGGAATCACCTTTGTAGGATCGACCGGTGTCGGCAAACACATCTATTCCGTTGCCGCTGCCAACGGCAAGAGGGTACAGTGCCTTTGCCAGGCGAAGAATCATGCGCTTGTCATGGATGATGCTCCGATCGAGCGCACCGCTGCGGGCATAATCAATGCTTCTTTCGGATGTGCCGGTGAAAGATGCATGGCGCTTCCTGTTGTTGTTGCGCATGAAGCTATCGCTGACAAGCTTGTTGCGGCGATCGTCGAGCAGGCTAAGAAGATCAAGGTCGGTCCCGCATATGATAAGGAGACCAAGCTTGGTCCCGTTGTTAATGAGGAGCATATGAAGTCGATCCTCAAGTGGATCGACAAGGGAATAGAAGAGGGCGCCGAGCTTGTTCTCGACGGCAGAGGCGTCAAGGTCGAGGGCTATGAGAACGGCTTCTATATCGGGCCTACGATATTCGACCACGTTAAGCCCGGAATGACTGTCGGTGATGAAGAGATATTCGGACCCGTTCTCTGCATCAAGAGAGTAGGATCCTTCGCGGAAGGACTTGAGATCATGAATGCCAACCCCTGCGCGAACGGTTCGGTAATCTACACACAGAACGGCTATTTCGCAAGAGAATTCGCGCGTCATACCGACGGAGGCATGGTAGGCATCAATGTAGGCATTCCCGTTCCGGTAGGAATGTTCCCCTTCTCGGGCCACAAGAACAGCTTTATCGGCGATCTTCATACTCTCGGCAAGGACGGCTTCCGCTTCTACACCGAGACCAAGGTTGTGACAACGCACTGGTTCGATGAGGACGAGGGTAGATCGCACAAGGTCAGCACATGGGACGGTACCATCTGATACACAGCGAGTCTATAAGCATGATACGGGAATGAATTCCCGGTATCATGCTATAGACGAGCGAACATACATG
>CAJOQS010000187.1 GCA_905236925.1 uncultured Lachnospiraceae bacterium
CAGCCTTTTTGCGAACCTAAACTATGTTGGCATTGGCAGTACATTCTTCAAAGGAACAGTACGGGAAAACCTTCTTTTGGCTGATCCCGGAGCTTCGGAAGAAGATCTTTGGAATGTGCTTGCCGAATGCAGTATCGACGGCTTTTTCAGAGAAGAAAACGGATTGGATACTCTTCTTACAGAAAATGCGGGAAATCTCTCCGGCGGTCAGAAACAAAGGCTGTCTTTGGCAAGAGCGATATTACATGACGCCAAAGTTTATATCTTTGATGAGGCAACCAGCAATATTGATATCGAAAGCGAAGAACTGATCCTTTCTGAGATAAAGAAGCTTGCCAAGACAAAGACTGTCATTATGATCACACACAGACTTATGAATGTTGCGGATGCGGATCGGATCTACTGCATGGAAAACGGAAGAGTCTCGGGAACCGGAACGCATGCGGAGCTTCTTGAAACAGATGTTGTATACAGAAAACTCTGGAATACTCAGAAAGAACTTGAGGAATACGGGAAGGAAGGTGCTGCCGTATGAAAAAACAAAACAAAGCACTGATCCTTATCAGAATGTTAAAACTCGTAAAACCTCTTTCCGGGTTTATGATCCTGGCGGTAGTGCTCGGAACACTTGGATTTCTGACTGCAGAGTTCATCCCGATACTCGGCGGAGAAGCAATACTCATCGGGCTTGGGCTGCAGACGCAATTGTCTTGGAGTACGCTTGTATGGTTACTATTATCCTTTGCACTGCTGCGAGCGATATTCCGTTTTTCGGAGCAGAGAACAAACCATTATATAGCGTTTACCCTGCTGGCGATCGTCAGAGATCGTGTATTTAAGGCGCTTAGAAGGTTGTGCCCCGCAAAGCTTGAAAGCAGGGACAAAGGAGATCTGATATCACTGATAACATCCGATGTTGAGCTACTGGAAGTCTTTTATGCACATACGATCTCTCCGATATGCATTGCTGTAGTGGCCGAGACTGTCATGTGTATATTTATCGGCAGTTTTCATCCACTGCTCGGTATTGTGGCGCTTATCGCATTTCTTCTTGTGGGCGTGGTTCTTCCTGTGATCGTTTCAAAGCGGAGCGGAACAACCGGTGATGAGCTGCGGGCACAGTCCGGACAGCTTTCTGCGCATATGCTCGAAAGCATCAGGGGAATCGATGAAACGCTTCAGTATTCTTTTGGTGAGAAGCGGCTGAAGGAAATCAGCGCTAAAACGACAGAACTTTCAGCAAGACAGGGAATCTTAAGCAAACTCACCGGTACCAACATGGCTATCGCCAATATGCTGATCCTGATCTCCGATATAGCAATGCTGCTTGCATGCGGCCTGTTATACCAAAACGGACAGGTTGGATTTGAAGGATTTCTGATCCCGATGATCGCACTCATGTCATCTTTTGGACCGGTCACTGCACTTGCGGCACTTGGAACTACGTTGCAGAGTACCATTGCATCAGGGGCCAGAGTACTGGCTATCATAGACGAAGAACCGGAGACGGAAGATGTATCGGATAAGGCGTCGATTGATTTTATGGGCGCGGAAGCGAAGGAAGTTTCCTTTGCCTATGCGGGGGAAAACGTACTGAACAATGTCTTCCTGCAGGTGCTGCGCGGAAAAATCACAGGCATCGTAGGAAGAAGCGGCAGCGGAAAGTCCACACTCCTAAAACTCTTTATGAGATTTTGGAATGCGGGTAAGGGAGAAATCTCAATATCCGGCAGAAATATTGGGGAGATCAATACTGCTGATCTTCGTGACATGGAAAGCTACATGACGCAGGAGACTCAGCTTTTCAAAGATACTATCGCAAACAATATCCGCATCGGAAAGCTTGATGCAACCGATGAAGAAGTGACGGAAGCCTGTAAAAAGGCATCGATCCATGATTTTATCATGACACTTCCCAAAGGATACGAAACAGAAGTCGGTGAACTCGGAAGCACTCTGTCCGGAGGCGAGAGGCAGAGGGTAGGTCTTGCCAGGGCTTTTCTCCATAATGCTCCATTTATGCTTCTTGACGAACCTACCAGCAATCTTGACAGCCTGAACGAAGCAGTGATCTTGAAATCACTTAAGGAGGAGGCAAGGGAAAAGACTGTCCTTCTTGTTTCTCACAGAGAATCCACCATGAGGATCGCCGACGAAATTTTTGCTATGGAAGGCGGAAGGATTTCATAATTTTCCACCATCCGATAATGGCTGTCAGGCATGTGATGGAAAATAAAAAAGAAAAGCGGAGACTTGAAAGAGAAAATGGGAATTAAGAAGATCGTATTTATCGTGCTTGGCTGCATATGCCTGGCGCTCGGTACAGTCGGAGTGGTGCTGCCGATATTGCCTACCACACCGTTTTACCTGGTGACGGCTTGCTGCTTTGCAAGGAGCTCCGATCACCTTAACAGCTGGTTTAAGGGAACGAAGCTTTACAAGAAGCATCTGGATTCTTTTGTAAAAAAGGAAGGAATGCTGGCATCAACAAAAGCCTGTATTCTGACGACGGTAACGATCCTT
Source organism: uncultured Lachnospiraceae bacterium (assembly GCA_905236925.1). Classification (GTDB taxonomy): domain Bacteria; phylum Bacillota; class Clostridia; order Lachnospirales; family Lachnospiraceae; genus RUG11977. The sequence continues at coordinate 2,524 of CAJOQS010000187.1, forward strand.
ATGGGGATTGGATTCTTTTTTATGTCACGTAAAGGAATCTGGATTCCCTGCATCATACTTGCAGTAGTTTGGATAGCCCACATGATCTACTTCTTGTTCTTTGTGAAAACGATACAACAGAAGGATTATAGTCACGTAGAGAGAACTGTCAAGAGAGGAAAATAGCGATGTACATCAACGAATATGGTAATCCGAGTGATCCGAAAATAATCTTGTTGGCACCTATGATGGTTTCCGGCTCGGATATTTATAATCTCATGAGCCCATACCTTAAGGGCGAGTATCACATCATTGCACCGGATCAGGGCGGACACGGTAAGGCAGGAGCTTATGTCAGCGCCGATGATGAATATAAACAGCTGAAAGAGTATCTGCTAAAGAATGGTTACACGGATATAAAGCTCGTATATGGTGCTTCTCTTGGTGTTGCGGTGGGCTGGCGCTTATTTAGGGATGATGCTTTTAACGTGGAGCATGCGTGGTTTGACGGCGTGGCGCTTAGCGAAAAGCCGTCCCGTATGGCCGAGATCCTTGTAAGCAGGATGTTCAAAAAGAGAAAGAAGAAGCTTGAAAAGACGCATGTTGAAGCCTCACAGAGTCTTGTAGCCTGGTATGGATATGATTTTGCCAGGATGATGACAAAGAACTTTGAGAGGATTACCATGAGTGATATTGATGCAATCTGCTATGCCTGCTGTCATTATGAGATGAAAATACTGACGGCTGAAAAACAGCGCAAGCTCCATCTTGAATACGGAGAGAAGGATTTTGACCTTAAGCTGTCTAAAAAGACACTACCGAAGTTTATGCCGATTGTAAAACCCGTAATACGAAAGGGTTATCCGCACTGCGGCTATATGGCAGCACACACGAAAGAATACGTGGAAGAAATGGAAAGGTTTATATCATGAGCAATGGGACAAAGAATAAAGTGGCGCTTCTATGCGGAATTCTGGGATGTCTGTGTTACGGAGGCGGAGACTGGCTGATGATGTACGGTGATCCGTCGCATGCGGGAAAACTGATCTGGCTTACCACTGGTACAGCACAGATACCTCAGTGGAGATATGTACTGGCTATGGTACTTGCTTTTCCGGGGATCATATTCTATGGAATAGCGAGAGTATGATCATTTGGTTCTTGTTGGTCTTTGGGGAAGTTGGAATAAAAGAATGAAATTCACGGGATTCAGATAAGGAGGTATCTATCATGATGAAATATAAAGGAGCATTTATAAAACTTTTTCCGCTTATGCTTAAGAAACCTATGATCGAGCAGTATGGGAAGGAAGTAACCCGTAAAGCCTTTAAAGGAGCCCCCGCTATATACAGGGAGATGCTTGCGGATTGCGATGACATCGGGGCGGATAATCCGATGGCCAAAAATATCTATATGTGCTTTGTTTTTCTTGCTATCTGGAAAGCTGCAGACGGAGCTGTTGATCCGGATGGTCTTCGGGTTGTGATCCGAAAATGGATGAAGAGCAAATTGGTCGGAAAGCTGATGGGCGGCAAAAATCTGAATAAGCCCGAGGATATGGAAATCGCCAAAAGAAGATTTCATGCCATGCAGGATTGGGCGGATGCACATCCTGAGTACAGGG
>CAJOQS010000188.1 GCA_905236925.1 uncultured Lachnospiraceae bacterium
AAAGAATCAAAAGTGGAGTGAAATACTCGCATCTATCATTATTGATGCGATCCGCTTGTAATATACCCCATCATTGGGCGCTTACGACCCATGCGAAACATAAAAACCGCTCAGGATGCCTTTGAAACGGGACGGTATCTGGGAAAATATCTGAGCGACCTCGGATTCAACGTTGATTTCGCGCCTGATGCGGATGTACTGACCGCGCCGGGCAGTAAGATCATCGGAGACCGCTCGTTCGGCAATGATCCGCAGAGAGTAACCGAGCTTGCTGCCGCTGTTTCGAACGGCCTGCATGAGTACGGTATACTAAGCTGCTTTAAACATTTCCCGGGGCATGGCGCTGTAGAGGCCGATACACACAAGGGTCTTGCGTTTACTGAAAAAACTCTTGAGAAGCTTATGGCCTGCGAGATCATTCCCTTTGCTGAGGCAGGAGAACTGGGCGTCGATATGATCATGGCAGCACATATCTCAGTGCCTTCGATTCTTGGTAATAACACCCCGTGTTCGCTTTCGGAGTATATGCTGACTGCGGTACTGAAGGAGAGGCTGGGATACAACGGCCTTGTGATAACCGACGCTCTGAACATGAGCGCTGTCACGAAGGAATACTCGGATGGCGAGGCGGCTGTACTGGCAGTGAAGGCCGGAGCAGATATCCTGCTCATGCCCCCGGATCTTGACGCGGCAGCAGAAGCAGTAGAAACAGCTGTGGTGAACGGCGAGATAGCGGAAGAGCGGATCGATGAGTCGGTTCAAAAAATTCTGGAAAAGAAACGGCAAGGACAGAAGAGTGATGATAGTATTTGAGAAGCTTACGGAAGAGAGAATCGATACATTTATCAGGATGCGGATAAGGCAGCTTCGTGAGGAGGGGGCCACGGAAGAGATCGATCTGGTGCCTGCGCTGCAGGATTATTACAGTCGGCATCTGGCGGACGGCACTTTTGTATCGTGGCTTGCCCTGGACGGAGACAGGATTGTGGGAACAAGCGGCATGTCCTTTGTTGAAAAACCGCCGTATTTCGGCTGCCCGTCAGGGAAAATAGGGCTTCTTTCAAGTATGTTTACGGATTCCGAATACAGGCGGAGAGGTATCGCAAAGGAGCTGCTGTCAAGAGTTGTTGAGGAGGCCCGCACCTATGGCTGCGGGACGGTTCAGATCACCGCATCGGACATGGGAGTGCTCCTGTATACCGATTTCGGTTTTAAAAAGAACGGGAATTTTATGCAGCTCAGTCTCTAATAATCAACGAAAACACGAAAAAAGGACATCCCCTGCAAGATGTCCTTTTCGGTTGTATTCAGCTGTATGAAGGATCAAAGCTTGAACTTGTTTACGATGTCCACAAGATCGTCGGCATTGGCCCTGCTGTTCTGGGCAAGACGCTCGATATCTCCGGTGATCCTGCTGGTCTCTTCGTTCTTCTTCATGATATCGTTTACACCGTTGCTGTTCTCCTCGGAAGCGGTCGTAACGGCTGCGATCTCACGTGCGATACCGTTGACGGAATCACCGAGTGCTTCCATAGCCTTACCGATCTCATCAACAGTGTCTCTGATATTTCCGATGCCCTCGCCGTACTCGCGGCTCTGATCTGCGAAGCCCTCGTAGGTTCCGGTAACGTCAGTCTTGATATAGTCTGTGAGCTTGTTGACCTGAGACTTAACATTGTCAACGGCTGTATTGGACTCGTCAACGATCTTCTGGATCGTCATCGCGGTCTCCTTGGACTGCTCAGCCAGCTGACCGATCTCGCCTGCTACAACTGCGAAGCCTCTGCCGGCCTCACCTGCACGTGCAGCTTCGATGGAAGCGTTCAGTGAAAGCAGGTTGGTCTGTGAAGTGATATCCATGATCGCGTCTGCAAGATCATTGATCTTCTTAACTGCTTCAAGGCTTTCCATAGCGCTCTGCATGGCAACGAGAGTCTGATCCATGGTCCTTGCGTTGGCCTCGATGTTTTCGTTGACCTTTTCGTTCATGTTGCGGGCATTGGTGATAAGGTCTTCTGAATTCTCCTCGCCCTGCTTAACCTTGTCGCCAACCTCGTTAACGAGCTGAACGATCTTGTTGATCTCATCCTCAACCATCTTGACAGAAGCGGTGGTCTGCTCGATACCGGATGAGAAATGCTGCGTGATGGAAGAGTTCTCGTTGGCAACATCGACAAGTTTTCTGGAAGTCTTATCGAGGTCTGCGGAACTCGAATTAAGCGAATCGCTGCTGTTCCTGAGAACGCCGACAGCCTTCTTGAGCATCTCGACAACATCCGCTGTGGCGTTGGCAAGCTTTCCTATTTCGTCGTTCTTCTTTCTGTACTTCTCGATATCCGTTTCAACATTCAGCCTGTAATCCGCAACCTCACTGAGGGCCAGCTGAACCTTGGTAAGAGGATCGAGCATTCTCCTGATGATAATGGTCAGAGAAGCAACGATCAATACTACAACTATAAGGGCGATCACAAAGATCTGGGAAGCGGCCGAAGCAGCCTCAGCGTAAAGAGAGCTTGTATCCGATGCTGCAAACAGGAGCCAACCGTACTCGGGAAGGTACCTGTAGTAACCGAGCATTTCGACACCGTCATCATTCTTGTAGTTGATGATATCGGTCTCGGGAACTTCGGGATTGCCGTCACCGATCGTTACAGCCAGATCGAACATAGGACCCGATTCAAGAGTAGTGGTTACTAAGCTTTCATCGGTATCGTAAAGAACGGTTGCTGTTCCGCTGCCTATCGTGAGCAGCTGAACCTTCTGGTCGGGACTGAGATTGATATCGCCGAGAAGCTCGGTGATCTTCTTCGTTGTAAGACCGAGCGCTACATAACCGCCGGGATTCTTTGAAGTGTCATATACCGACTTCATGAACAGAAGAGTAACGTTCTGTGTAGCGGGTGAAGCGATAGCCATCATAGAATACTGGGGATTCGGAGGATCCATGAAGTAATAGGACTGGATCATGGCTACCGTTTCGGCATCGTTGGTATAGCCTACCATTTCCGGCATATTGTGGACACGGCACACACCGGGGTAATCCGTAAAGAGTAGGCTGTCAAGGAAAGGTATGGTCCCTGACATCTGCTCGGTAAACTTCTGAGCCCTTGATGCAGCATCGGGATCCGTAGGATTGTCAATAAGCGCAACCACATCGCTGTTGATCGTGTACGCGTCTATGATCCTGTACTGCTGGTCAACATATTCGCGAATGGTCTCAGACTTCGAATCGACTATTGACGAAAGCGTGGTTTCAGCTGTATCCTCCATGATCGACTTGATTCTGGACGCAGAAACAACGGCTTCGGCAACGATTCCTATCAGAGCGATCGCAGCAACCAGGCAGCTGATCTTAACAAATAAACTTCTGGTAAAGAAATTGCCCTTCATCGTGATTCCTCCTTTAATAGCGGTGTATTGGCTGTATTATACTCCGCTAATACACGTTTGACAATGTAAAATTTTGATTTCGTGCATTTTCTTTCGAATATTCATAATTGTGTATTCTGTTTGTTTAACAGGACTATTTCTGTATGTTTGTTAATACTTCCACTGACAGAAATAAATAATAAATGACCGATATTTTATACTTATTTAATTGCAAGGGTTTTATCCGCTTGCTATTATCATGATATAAAAATCGGCAGTTATGCTGTAAGTCGGACAGGAGATGTGATCATGACAATACAGGAAGCCATCAGGGAAAGACACTCTGTGAGAAGATACAATGCCGATCCGATCAGTGAGGCAGACAGGTTATGGCTCGGTGAAGTGATAGCTGCGTGCAATGCGGAGAGCGGACTAAATATACAGCTGATCTGCGATGAACCGGAATGTTTTGACACGCTGTTCGCGCATTACGGCAAATTCGTGAATGCGAGGAATTATATTGCCATAGTCGGACCCAAAACGCTGGATGACCTCGAGGAGCTGGGCGGATACTACGGAGAGAGGATCGTTCTTGAGGCACAGATGATGGGCCTGAATACCTGCTGGGTTGCGGGAACTTACGGAAAGAGCAAATGCAAGGCGGAAGTCTCCGGTGACGAAAAGCTGGTATGTGTGATTACCGTAGGCTATGCTGCAGACAAAGGATCGATGCACAAGTCAAAAGAGACCGACA
>CAJOQS010000189.1 GCA_905236925.1 uncultured Lachnospiraceae bacterium
CCGCCGCAAGACCTATTTCACGCTGCGCCATCGAAAAACGCGTAAGCGAGTCCATCATCAGAAGCACGTCTTTGCCGCAATCCCTGAAATATTCCGCGATCGCGGTGGCTGTCTTCGCGGCCTTCTTTCTGGTCAGGGCCGGCTTATCCGATGTCGCGATCACAACGACCGACCTTGCCATACCTTCCTCGCCAAGGTCACGCTCGATGAATTCGCGCACCTCACGTCCTCGCTCTCCGATAAGGGCGATCACGTTTATATCCGCCTTGGTGTTTCTGGCGAACATTCCCAGAAGTGTCGACTTTCCGACGCCCGAACCGGCGAAGATACCGATTCGCTGGCCTTTTCCGACGGTAAGCAGTCCGTCAACGGCCTTAACTCCGAGCGTCAGTGGCTCATTGATCATTTCTCTGCTCAGAGGATCCGGCGGATCGGCTTCCGCAGGATATGTTATCGCAGTACGAAGCTCGGAACCGTCCATAGGTTCACCGAGTCCGTCAAGCTTCATCCCGAGCAGCTTGCTGCCGACCTTCACGCTGAATTTCGCGCCTGTATTCACGACTGTGCTGCCTACTCCGATACCGGAGATATCCTCATAGGGCATCAGTATTACATAATCGTCCTTGAAACCGATAACTTCGCAGTGTGCGGAAACTGTCTTGTCCTTCGATTCCACGATGCACATATCTTCGAGAACCACATCCGGACCGAGGGATTCGATCGTGAGTCCGACTACTCTGGTAACTCTACCGAATTCCTTGACATAATCCTTTTTCAGCAGCTCTTCATATTTAGCCAGGTCGGTCATAATCATTCCTTTTCCGCCAGAAGCCTGATATCCTCGATCAGATTGTCAAGCTGTCCTTCAAGGCTGCAGTCAAAAATCCTCGATTCCGTTTCAATCATGCACTGTGTCGGCTCAAGCAGCTTGTCCTCAACGATCTCGAGCTGTGAGCCCTCGCTGAGATACTGCCTGATCTCCTCCTTCGCGTTCGACACGGTCTCAAAATCCGCGCTCGATACCCTTACGATAAAATTCTCAACGCCATGTCTGTTCTTCATCGCGTCCTCGATCAGATGGAGCACTATCTCCCTTTTATCGTCGGCATAGATCCCGGTCAGCTTCTGAACGTATTTTATCAATATTTCGACAAAAGCAGGCTCCAATTCGTCAACCTGCTTCTCATAATCCTCTTTATATCGGAGCTTCTGTTCCTCAAGCTCCTCCTTTATACGGTCGCACTCTTCCTGTGCCTGCGCGCGTCCCTGCTCGAGACCTTCCTCGCGGGCCTGTTCCATAGCCGCGGCAGCCTTCTCCTGAACCTCAAGCTCGGCGTTTTCCCTGAGCTGATCGGCCTCGGCCTGTGCCTCGGCAATGATGCTCTCGGCTTCCTTTCTGGCCTCGGCTATCCTTGCCTCCAGTTCGGAAAGCTCCTGATTTTTCGATGTGAGCAGCGGGTCCGCGCCGTGAACAGCCTCCACCGCAGATGGTACTGCGCCGGGTGCGGCAGCTTCGGCAGCCGGTGCTCCCGCTCCGGTTTTTTTTGCTCCTTCCGCTTCGCCGGCTATGACATCGTCGATGCCCCAATCGTCATTACATATCTTTTTTGCGGGAATGCCTTCCGAAAAGCCGTCTCCGTTCTCTTCCTCGGGGTTTTCGAGAAGAGCACTCTCACGGTTGAGCTGCTCCGCGACATCACTGAAGCTGATCTGCTTTGCGACGATATTATTCGCGATATAACTGTCAAGATAGCGCGCTTCAACCTCCTGCGCCCTCTCGTTCATGTCGATGGCCCTGATCTCCTCTTTATAGGATATCTGGCTGGCCTTGATAAGATTAGACAACTATATCATCACCTCCGCCACGCGAGATAATGATCTCGCCGGTATCCTCAAGCTTACGGATAATGTTAACGATCTTCTGCTGAGCTTCTTCAACATCCTTCATACGAACAGGACCCATGTATTCCATATCTTCCTTGATCATATCCACAAGACGGCTGGACATGTTCTTGAAGATAGCCTCCTGAACGTTCTCCACGGAGCCTTTAAGCGCAATGGCAAGGTCGGAATTCTCAACCTCACGCAGTACACGCTGGATAGACTTGTCGTCGAGGAGAATGATATCCTCGAATACGAACATCTTCTTTCTGATCTCGTCGGCCAGCTCGGGCTCTTCGATCTCGAGGGTTTCGAGGATGTGCTTTTCGGTTGCACGGTCTACTGTATTCAGGATCTCTACAACCGCATCTACACCGCCGGCGATAGTGAAGTCCTGGTTTGCCAGGCTGGCCAGCTTCTTTTCGAGAACTCTTTCAACTTCCTGAATAACATCAGGAGAGGTTCTGTCCATCAACGCGATACGCTTTGCAACGTCAGCCTGCTTGTCCGGAGGCAGTGCGCTGATTATCTGCGCTGACTGCGACGAAGCAAGATACGAAAGGATAAGGGCTATGGTCTGCGGATGCTCGTCCTGGATGAAGTTCAGCAGCTGTGAAGGATCGACCTTACGCACAAACTCGAAGGGACGCACCTGCAGTGAAGCGGTAAGACGTCCGATAACATCGATCGCGCGGTCGTTTCCGAGTGCCTTCTCCAGAAGTTCCTTGGCGTATCCGATACCGCCCTCCGCGATATACTGCTGCGCGAGACACAATTCATAGAATTCATCGATAACGGCGTCCTTCGTCTCCTGATCGACGCTCTTTGTATTGGCAATCTCAAGAGTCAGAGATTCGATCTCTTCCTCCTTCAGATGCTCAAAAAGCTTCGAGGAGCGTTCGGGTCCCAGCGCGATCATAAGTATCGCGGATTTCTGCACGCCGTTATACTCATCAAGGTTTTTGGAAGGTGCTGCAGTAGCCATGGCAGATCTCCTTAATCAGTAAATGATCATTCCCAACCGTCATCCTTCAGCCAGTTGCGCAACAGGGCAGCAACAGCCTCGGGGTTCTCGTCGATATACTTTTCAATAAGCTTTCTGGTCTCGGATTTTTCACCGAATTCGATATCCTCAAGACTCTGGTTCTCCTTGGTCGTTGCAAGAAGCCTTTCAACCGAGAGCTCCGGCTCGACCTCCACAACCTCTTCCGGCTGCATTGCCCTGAATACAACGAACAGGAGTAGACCAATGATGAGCAGTGCCAGAAGGATCTCAAGATACAGCGAAACATTGACCTCTGTTTCCTCGTTGGCGATGAAGTTCGGCATCTCATATGCCGTGATAGTGATATTCGCTACGGGTATGCCGCTCGCGTCCGAGAAGAGTTCCCTCAGGATCTCGATCCTCTCCGCCTCAACACCGGTGTCAAGAACAGCGCGCTCGCTGTGCTCGAGCACGTACTGCTGAAAGGTGGTCTCCTCAAGGACACCCATCAGCTGAAGATCCTCCTCGGTATACTCACGGATCCTGGTAAGAGTTATGGCTAACGACGACTGCGCGTTGTTGATAACGCCCCATTCCTTGACTGTTTCGGTTACGCGCTCACTGGGCTGGTATTTGATATCAAGCTCATCATACGAGCTGTTGCCCGAACCCGAGGTCTGTATGTAGTAGTCCGTTTCGTCGTTCGAATCCGTTCCGGGGACATCACCCGAAACACCGGTCGTCTCCGATGATATCTTCTTATACGACGAATAGAGTCCCTGTTCGAGACCCTCTCCCGCAAGATATTCCGTATAAAGTACCGATGTCTTATCACAGTTGACGCTGAGTGATGAAACTATCTCCGCGTCCGAGTAGCCGTTCTTTACTGCCAGCTCGTACAGCTTGTCGTTGTACCATTTCTCGACCATCTTCTTGTAGGCGAGATTGGCGTTCAGATCCTGCACATCCTCGTCTTCTTCTTCGCCTCCGAAAAGGAGATTTCCGTGCTGGTCGACAACCTTGATCTTTTCGGTGGTCGAATTGCCTATCGCGTATGCCACGGTAGTAGCGATCGCGGTCGGTGTTTCCTTTGTATTGAAGTTTTCGTTGATCGTAAGAAAAACGCTGCAGCTGATCTCCTTGGCGGAAGTCAGTATGCTGTTGGTGGTGTCGGAAGGGAAGTATACCACGGATGCCTTCTCGACTCCGTCCAGCGCCGCCAGACCCTTGGCAAGCGTAGACTGCATATACAGATGATTCTTAAGGGTCTTGTCGTTACTTGTAGTACTCAGATCGTTCTCGAGAAGCATCGCGAGAGTCATCTCCGCCGAGGCGTCCGTTCCCGTAAGTGCCAGGACCGCTGCCTGCTTCTTTGTAACATCTACATCGACTGTAAGGTTATCCTCCTCCAGCTTGTTCGCGATTCCCTCCGCAGTGAGCGTTTCCATCGCGTTCTTGGCTGTTTCCGTCGAGTCGAAGGTGGTCAGCTTCTCGTACTGTATCCTGCTTAGCAGAATAATGAGTATGACAAGCGTGATCACAACAACGCCGACAGAGCTGAGTGAAATCACTTTCTGCCGCGTCGTCAGCTTCTTCCAGAATTCCAGAAGTTTTGCCGGTATTTGTCTGAGTCTTTCGAGCATTTTAGATCACTCCCCAATAATATCAGAACTGAAGCTGCATTATTTCCTTATATGCTTCCATTACCGCGTTTCGTACGGCAACGGTATACTGCAGCGAAATGTTTGCCTTCATCTGGGCAACCTGAAGGTCATGGGTGTTTTCCGTCAGTCCCATGGCATAGGCCAGCTCGGCTTCCGCAGCCTCGTTGGAATATTCGTTCGTTTCCCTGATCATGTTCATCGCGGAATTCAGGAGAGAATCAAAGGTCGACCCCTGCTTCTTCTCCTCGGCCGCAAGGAGAGAGTCCTTGTAGCCTTCAAGCTTAGAAAACTTAGGCGTATTCGTAAGGCTTTCCGCACTGCTTAACGAGCCGAGCCCGTTGAGGCCCGAAATCCCTATAAGATCCGAAACACTGCTCATAAGGCGTCACCCTCCTCTTTAGTTATTATTTTCCGACCTCAAGACCCTTTAACAGCATGTTCTTCGTCGCGTTAAAGGCTGTAACATTGGCCTCATACGATCTGGTCGCGTCGATGAGGTTCGTCATCTCGGTAACCGTATTAACATTGGGATAGGTAACATATCCGTCCTCATCCGCATCGGGATGCGCGGGATCGTACACCTTCGTCATCGAGGTCACATGATCCTCAACGATAGCGGTGACCTTGACGCCGTTTCCGGTCGTGGACACGGCCCTATTGCTCTGCGACTGTTCAAGGGCATACTGAAACGCGTCCTTGTTCTTCTCCGCGAAAACAACGGTCTTTCTGCGGTATACATTGCCGTTCTCGTCGCGTGTGGTGTTCGCGTTCGCGATATTCTCCGCGATCGTGTCCATACGCATCGACTGTGCGGTAAGTCCGCTCGCGCTGATATTAAGAGTACTGAATAATCCGCTCATGCTTCCTCCTTTTCCGGATAAGTGCCCGACCTATATGTGATCAGGTAGACGAGAGCACCGACTTAATCCTGCTGAACTCCTGCGACATCGAATCGAGG
>CAJOQS010000190.1 GCA_905236925.1 uncultured Lachnospiraceae bacterium
ACTTGAGCAGTTTCTTGAATGGGTAAAGGACAGCAAAAGAATCGTTTTCTTCGGTGGCGCAGGAGTATCCACCGAGAGCGGGATTCCGGATTTCAGGAGCGTGGACGGTCTGTACAATCAGAAATACGATTATCCTCCCGAAACGATACTGAGTCATACTTTTTTTGTCAGGAAACCGGAGGAATTCTACAGGTTTTACCGTGACAAGATCCTTATCGACGGAATTGAGCCGAACATTACACATAAAAAACTCGCTGAGCTTGAAGCGGCAGGAAAGCTTACCGCAGTAGTAACTCAGAATATCGACGGACTCCATCAGAAGGCCGGCAGCAAAACAGTCTATGAGGTTCACGGAACCGTGGCGAAGAACTATTGCACTGTGTGCGGTAAATTCTTTACGGGAGATGAAGTCAGGGAAATGATCGATGCGGATCCCAAGGGAATTCCGAAATGTGACAAATGCGGAGGTATGATCAAACCAGATGTAGTTCTGTATGAGGAAGGTCTGAACGATGAGGTCTGGTCGATGTCGGTAAAGCATATCAGCGAGGCGGATATGCTGATTGTAGGCGGGACTTCGCTGGTCGTTTACCCCGCAGCCGGTCTGATAAACTATTACAGGGGAAACAGACTTGTTCTCATCAACAAATCGGAAACTCCGTATGATAAGGAAGCCGATCTTGTACTGCATATGGGGCTGGGAGAAGTCTTTTCCAAGGTGGAATTAAAGCAATAATCGCAAATAGTTAAGCGAAAAATGAAGTAGAAAAGCAGTCACTCATATGATAAAATGAGGCGTAAATGTTGGGCTGTCAAAAACAACAGCCGATTCTGCAAGATTATTATACAGAGAGGTAGAAGGATGAGCAATATTGATCAAATCTCGGCAAATGCAATTCGTGTTCTTGCCGCAGACGCAATTCAGAAGGCTAAGTCGGGACATCCCGGACTTCCCCTGGGCTGTGCGGATATCGCATATGTTCTTTGGGGAAAGGAAATGAATCACAACCCGAAGAATCCCAATTGGAGGAACAGAGACCGCTTCATTCTTTCCGGCGGCCACGGCTCCATGCTTCTTTATTCGCTTCTTCATCTGTTCGGCTACGGACTCACGGTAGAGGATCTGAAGCAGTTCAGACAGCTTGATTCTAAGACACCCGGACACCCCGAGTACAGACATACAGCAGGAATTGAAGCTACCACAGGCCCTCTCGGACAGGGTATGGCTATGGCAGTAGGAATGGCTATGGCTGAAAAGCACATGGCTGCAAAGTACAACAAAGAGGGCTATCCGGTATTCAGTCACTATGTATTCGCGCTTGGCGGCGACGGATGCATGATGGAGGGCATTTCGCACGAATGCTTCTCGCTTGCCGGAACCTTAAAGCTGGACAATCTCATCGTTATTTACGATTCAAATAAGATTTCGATCGAAGGCAGCACCGACATTGCATTTACCGAGGATGTTGTAAAGAGGTTCGAGGCATACGGATTCCAGACTATCGTTGTAGAAAACGGACATGATATGGACGAGATCTCCAAGGCGATCAAGGCTGCAAAGGCTGATACCACCCGTCCTTCAATGATCATGTGCAAGACCAAGATAGGACGCGGCTGCCCCGCCAAGGAAGGCACCGCAAAGGCACACGGCGAGCCCCTGGGAGACGAGAATGTACTTGCACTGAAGGAAAACCTCGGATGGCCTTCAACAGAGCCCTTCTTTGTTCCCGATGAAGTATACGCCAACTACAAGGCTCTTGCCGAGGCAGGAGCTGCTGCGGAAGAGGCGTGGAATAAGATGTTTGCCGAGTATAAGGCAAAGTATCCCGAACTTGCAAAGCAGATCGAGGACGATTTCAATCTCGACATCGCGAAGGGCCTCATAGACAATGACGATTACTGGGCATTCGAGGACAAGCCGGAGGCTACGAGAAAGCTCTCGGGTATGGCACTCAACAGGATCAAGGATTTTGTTTCCGGACTGTTCGGCGGCTCCGCAGACCTTTCACCTTCGAACATTTCCGACATGAAGAATGTTCCTTACTTCAGCGCCGAGGATGGAAGCGGGCGCAATATCCACTTTGGTGTCAGAGAGCAGGGAATGACCGCCATCGCTAATGGTATCACGTTGTACGGACTGCGCGGATATGCAGCTACGTTCTTCGTATTCAGTGATTATACCAAGCCCATGCTCAGGCTTTCCTCGATCATGAGGATCCCTACCACGATGATCTTCTCGCACGACAGCATCGGCGTAGGCGAGGACGGACCTACACATGAGCCTATCGAGCAAACTGCTATGCTCCGCTCGCTGCCCAACTTCCATGTATTCAGACCTGCTGACGCTACCGAAACTCTGGCAGCGTGGTACAGTGCTGTTACTTCGAAGGAGACACCTACTGCGATCGTCACCACACGTCAGGGACTGCCCCAGCTTGCAGGTTCTTCGAAGGAAGCATTAAAGGGTGCATATATCCTTGCGGATTCCAAGAAGGATACTCCCGACGCGATCATCATTGCTTCGGGTTCAGAAGTAAATATCTCCGTTAAGGCAAAAGAGATCCTTGCGGAGGATGGCATCGACGTTCGCGTAGTATCGATGCCCTGCATGGACATTTTCGAGGAGCAGAGCGCTGAGTACAAGGAGAAGGTTCTGCCCAAGAAGGTTCGCGCAAGAGTAGCGGTCGAGGCTCTTACCGATTTCGGTTGGGGCAAGTACGTCGGACTTGACGGCGCTACGATTACGATGACAGGCTTCGGCGCATCTGCACCTCAGGCCCTCCTGTTCGAGAAGTACGGCTTTACCGCAGAGAATATTGCCAAGACAGTAAAGAGCATTCTCTAAATTATCAATTATAAAATGAAGACGAGCCTCCGCTTTTCGCATGAGGCTCGTTTTTCTTCAGTATTGGAACAGATAGCTTCCCGAGTGGCCGTCGGTAGTTATATTAATATTGACCTTTCCGGATGCTTTTAGATCAAAGGTTTTATCGTCCGAGATCTCGTCATCAAAGAGTACTGCATCGTCATTTTTCTGGATGATTTTTACATGAAGGGAACCCGATTTAGTCGTTATTTCACAGTGAAGGGTATCCGAGTCTTTAGAAGGTCTAAGGGTATGCTTCATGGTGCCGGTGATCTTTGCGTAACTACCGTTATACTTATGAATGCCATCATTTCCGACAAATCCAAAACGCGTACCGGAACGGAAAGTCATCAGGCCGGCCGCCT
>CAJOQS010000191.1 GCA_905236925.1 uncultured Lachnospiraceae bacterium
CTTAGCCTGCTCAAGAACTGTTCCGAGTGAATCACCTTCGATAGAAGCGATAACCAGAACCTTGCAGCCTGAGCTGATCATGTTCTCAATCTGGGAAACCTGGGTCTCAACCTGGTTCGAAGCGTACTGAAGGTCTACAGTGTAACCTGCTTCTTCAAGCTTCTTCTTCATGTTGTCGCCGTCCTGGTTCCATCTCTGCAGATCCTTTGTAGGCATCGAAACGCCAACCTTGGTTCCGCCGCTGCTCTTACTGCAGCCGGTGAAAAGGCCGAGTGCCAAAACACACACGATCAGAATACTGATAACTCTTTTTTTCATAAATGCCCTCCTAAAAAAGTGGTTATTGATTGTTGCAAAAAGAGCATAGCATATCTGAGTGGGAATTAATTATTCCGAATCTTGAAATTTTTAAGCATTTATTTCTCAAAAAAAGAAGAGCAGTGCACTTTTTTGTCATGCACTGCCCGTCACAGCAATAATTTACCACCGGTCACTCGTCACCTTCAGTTTCTTCCGTAACATTCAGATATACATCGTCCTTCAGATGGAAACCGCTCGCGATGATGACTTCGTCAATGTTCTCCTTAGTAACGGCTATGGGTGTAAGACCTATGTAGGTTATATCATAGGTTCCGTCGTTCATCGAGGAAACGTCCTCTCCCTCGATGCGTTCGCCTTTTGCCAGCAGTATCGCGCACTCAGCGGCTCTTCTTGCAAGCTTTTCCACCGGCTTGTATACGGTCATGGTCTGCGTGCCCTCGACTATCCTCTGGCATGCCTCAAGGTCGGCGTCCTGTCCCACCACGGGGATCTCTCCTGCCAGCCTTTTTTCCGAAAGCGCCCTGATAACCTGTCCTGCAAGGTTGTCATTTCCGCACATGATCCCGTTTACAGCGGCAACCATTTCCTCATTCTCATAGACATAGTCGCCTGCGATCTCGGCCCGCCATCCGTCGCAGAAAATTGCGTCCGCCACCTGCATGTTCCGTTCACCGCAGACAGCCGTAAAACCGTTCTCCACAGCCCTGACGTTATTGTCGAGCGGCGATCCCTGCAGCATCAGCACACTCCCGTCCGCAGCGCCGTTATCAGCCAGTGCTTCGGCCATCATCGTTCCCACCATCTCATTATCGAATGTGATATACAGGTCCGCATTTGCGTTTGTTACAAGCCTGTCATAGGCAATGATCTTTATTCCTTCGGCCTTCGCCTTTTCAACGGTGGTTTTAAGGGAGTCGGAGTCAATGCATACGATAACGATAACATCCACGCCCTTTTTGATGAAATACTCGATCTGCTCCTTCTGCTTCTCCACATCGCCGTTGGCGTTCTGAACATTCACCGTCGCGCCGAGCTCTTTTGCCGTGGAAACGAAAACATCTCTGTCGCGCTGCCAGCGCTCGATGACAAAGGAATCAAAGCTCATCGCTATCTGAATCCTCTCATCCGTCTTGCCCGTATCGTCTACCACTATCTTTTCGCCGCTCTTGCAACCGGCAAGCGAAAGGATCATCGCAGTGATCAGAGCTATAGCCGCTATCCTCTTCACTTATTTGCCCTCTCTGTATTCGGTGGGAGTCACGCCCACATTTTTCTTAAATGATTTGCTGAAATAATTCGGGTCGGAATAGCCCGACATAACCCCGATCTCCTTCATTGAATACTGCGTTGTGGAGAGCAGCTCCTTCGCCCGGTCGATCCTGAGTCTCGTAAGGTAATCAATGAAGTTCTCTCCCGTATTCTCTTTGAATATCCTGCTCAGATAATATGAGCTGATATTTACTGCCATTGACAGGTCATCAAGAGTGATGTTCTTCGTATAATTCGCCTCGATATATGCCTTTGAGGCCTCCACGACGTCATTGGTGCTCTCGGTCTTTTTCTCGGAGATGCTGGTCGCGGAAAAGAGTATCCTCTCCCTGAACCATTCCCAGAGCCTTTCCGCATCCTCTGCCTGTATGACCGTTGGCAGATAGTCTCTTCTGTTCTCGATATTGTAGGTAAGGCCATTCTCGTACGCGATGGTCTCGGCCCTCATTGCAAGCTCAAGTATCTTCAGACGGACATCCATGATATCCTTTGTCTTAACCCAGTCGAAGAAATCCCGGGCGGTATTGAGCGCGGCCTCGGTCCGTCCCTTTGAAACTTCCTCAAAGAGTTTCATCTCAATGTCTATCGGATACTCACCTTCAACCTTGATACCAATGGGCAGGTCGTCCGCATGTGCCACGGTATTTGTTGTGAACAACAGCGCGTTCATCGCCTCCCTGTAGGAGTTATCCATTCTTTCGAGGCGGTTCACCTTTCCGATTCCGACTCTGAATGCGATATCCATATTGTGGCTGAGCTTGTGTATCATCTCGCGCGCAGTTGTTATGACCCTTACACGCTCGGTATAATCCGTCTCCTCGTAATCGCACGGAATCAGGACCGCAATCTTGTTGCTCATTACCGAGCCCACTATTCCGTTGAAGTAGAGCTTTATGTACTCCCTTATCTCCTTGTAGTTCTGCTGCAGCTTGACGCTCGAGCCAAGGGCGTTCGTCATGTGGTTGCCTTCCTTCGAATCACCCGAGATCAGGACCATCATATATGCGTTTTCCGAGCTGATTCCCAGCATCGTCTTGTAATTATCTATATCCTCGTCAAAATACTCGTGGAAAAGAATGTTGTAGATCAATCCGTTTTCCAGGATCGGTACTACCGTTTCGAGCTTTTCCTTGATGAGAAGGTCGTTCGTGCGGCGGTCCTTTTCCTCCGAGACCATGATCATGGCCTTTTTAAGAGCGGCCACGATCCTGTTGCGTTCCATCGGCTTAGTGATATACTCTATGGCTCCGAGCTTCATCGCTTCCTGCGCATAATCGAATTTATCGTATGCGGACATAACGATGAAGATCACCTTTTCGTTGGTCCTGCGTATCTCCCTCATGGCATCGATGCCGTTTATCCCCGGCATCTGGATATCCATCACGGCGATGTCAGGACGGAAGGATTCCGCCAGCTCGATAACATTGCGGCCGGTCTTTGCATACTCAACCTCGCATTCTCCGCCGAACTCTTTCCCGATTATGAATTTCAGAGAATCGATCACGATTCCTTCATCATCAGCAAGCATTATCTTATACATAAGATCTCTCCCCAATCAGATGCGCTTCCCGTCAGGATCCGTTCCGCCGTATATTCCGCCGGTCCGATCCTGCTCCCTCCGGTCAAGATAGATCGTAAACCTCGATCCCTTTCCGGGGCCGTCGCTCTCGATGGACATGCAGTCCTCGGTACCTGTAAAGAGCTTCAGTCTCGCGTAAACATTGTCCATTCCTATGCCGTTCGAGTCCTTTTTCGGATCCGATGCGGGATGACCGCTGCGAAGCCGCTCTATAGTCTCTTCATCCATTCCCGCTCCGTTGTCCTCTATCCTTATGCAGACAATATCGTCAAGCGGATAGACGCTCATCTTTATCCAGCCCTCGCCCATCATCTCCCGGATCCCGTGATTGACGCAGTTCTCGATGATCGGCTGAAGGATCATGCTGGGCATCTCGACGTTGACGAGGGAAGTGTCAACCTTCTTTTCGTAGGAAATGTCGCCTGAAAACCGCACGTTCAGTATATAGATGTAATTATCAACGAGTTC
>CAJOQS010000192.1 GCA_905236925.1 uncultured Lachnospiraceae bacterium
ACGTCGTAGTTTACCATGTTGTCACGCGAGGCCCGGTTCAAGGTAGCCATCTGCCGTGTTATCCGTTCAATGACATCGACTCCCATGAGACCTGCTTTGGCGGCTGTGGTAAGAATGCCGATGCCGAGAGGCTTGGTAAGGATCAGTGCGTCCCCAGGCCGGGCAGTCGAGTTCATAAGGACCTTCGACGGGTCAACAAAGCCCGTTACAGAAAGCCCGTATTTGGGCGATTCATCGTGGATCGTATGTCCGCCGCAGATGATGGCGCCGGCCTCAAAGGCTTTCTCGTAGCCTCCACGCAGAATATCCCGTACAGTTCCTTCCGACATGTCTTTGGTCACGGTCATGATGTTCAGAGCCAGCTTCGGCTCGCCGCCCATTGCATAGATATCGCTGAGGGCATTGCAGGCCGCGATCTGCCCGAACATATGAGGATCGTCGACGATCGGAGGGAAGAAATCAAGGGTCTGGACAACGGCTGTATGCTCGTCAAGCTTGTATACACAGGCATCGTCGCTTGTGTCAAAACCGACCAGCAGGCGGGGATCCTTCTGAGTGGGAAGGTCCTTCAACAGCTTCGTCAGGGTTCCGGCGCCGACCTTGGCACCACAGCCCGCGCATTTGGCAAGCCGGGTAAGTCTTACATCTTCGCTCATGTAGTGTCTCCTGTAGTAAAACACAGCCCTTGACTGTCAGGTCAAAGGCTGGAAAAAACGGTCTTGTAGCTCCCGTTCTCCATTACTTCAACGACCTGCTCGACCTCATCGGGGTGAGTGGGTTCGGGGAGTGAGGGAGCGGTAAAAGCACAGCAGGTTCCGCAGGAGGAGCTCAATGTTCTCGGAACGGGCTTCAGAACTGCGGAAAAACCTGCACTTTCAACTTCTTTTCTAAATCTCATCGCACCGAAATGCGAATAAAAAGTAGCGATATAATCCATTATTTGGTAAGTGTGAGAGTAAAGTCGCCGCTGTTTTCCGAAACGGACACCTTGTAGCCCTGATGCTCGCCGAAACGTGTGATGTTCTCAACGCTCGTGCGGTTGTCGACCATAATCTCGTATCTGTTTGCTTTTGTTTCCATTGCCTGCTTGATCATTATAACAGGCTCGGGGCATGAAAGTCCACGTGCATCTAACATTTTTGCTCCTCCTCTTATTTTGCTTCTTTCTTTTTCATGAACGTGTTGAGTACAGCAATAACGAGTACAACAACGATACCGATGATAACGGCGATCCTTCCGTTGGTGCCGACACCGCCGGGATTGATGGTGCCGTCTTCTGCCTTGGAAGCAGCTGCACCGGCAAGACCGAAGTTATGAGAGAACGCTGCGCCGACTGTAAGGCCGAGTACAGTGATCGCCGAGTCGCCGTTTCCCTCGCCTGCAAGAATGAGCTGACGAAGAGGGCATCCGCCGAGAAGTACACAGCCGAAGCCTGCAAGATACAGGCCGAGGAAGTTCCATACGTGATCGGAATGTGCAACCTTGCCGATCTGCTCGAAGCCGAGATTGAAATTCTTTGTAACGATATTTCCGATCAGGGCTGCAACGAAGATAGCTACAAAGCCGACAAAGAGCTTCTTTTCACCGAACAGTACAAGGTCACGTGTAGCACCTACCATGCAGAGGCGTGTGCGCTGAGCCATGCAGCCTACAGCAAGACCTGCGATAAGCGAAATGATGATCGCAGCGTGCTTTGAACCGGGACCGCTCTCGGAGAAAGCGATGAACGCGGGAGCTGCGATAACGAGGATAAGAAGGATAACCTGGATGATCGGGAACGAAACGCCTTCGGTAACAGGCTGTTTATATGAACGGCCGAGAGAGAAGCCTCTCTTTAAGAAGAAAATTCCTGTAAGTATACCGCAAACGAAACCTGCGAGTGCTACAAGCGCGTTAAGGTCACCTGCAGAGAGCCTCAGGATCATTCTGAAGGGGCAGCCGAGGAATGCCAGGCAGCCAATCATTACGAAGAAGCCGAGAACAAAACGGGTGAGCGGTGCGGAACCGCCCTTGGGAGCGAATTCCTTGGTGATGATCGCACAGGCAAAGGAACCGATTACCAGTCCGATGATCTCGGGTCTGATGTACTGGACAACGCCTGCGTTGTGGAGCTTTAAGGCACCTGCGGTGTCTCGAAGGAAGCAGGCGATACAGAAGCCCATGTTGGCAGGATTGCCGAAGGCGACAAGAGCGATGGCGATAGCACCCGTCAGAAGGCCGCAGATCGCGATCACAAGCAGTTCTTTTCTGTCTTTGGTTTGCATTGTATTTATCCTTTCGTTGATAAAAGTTTCGCGAACGCTAATTTTTTTGCGTCTCGCTAAAAAATATTTTAGCATTTGTGAAGCCGGAAATAAAATAGAATTATTGGGAAAAGCCACGGGATATATTGAATATTTCTATAAATGATGTAAGATATAATCAAAGTCCGGCAAAGGGAGAACTTAAGATGGAGAACAAGAGGATCTATTTTGATAATGCGGCGACCACGTTTCCGAAGCCTCCGGAAGTGATCGATGCCGTTACACACTATATGAGGGATATCGGGTGCAATATCAACCGCAGCAGCTACAGTGGAGCCTATGAGGCGGGCGATGCCGTGCTGGAGACAAGGTGCCGGCTAAAGGAACTCTTCAACGCACCCGATGAGAGGAACATAATCTTTACGGAAAATGTCACTATGAGTCTGAACATGGTGATAAAGGGACTGGTAAGACAGGGAGACCATGTGCTCACAACTTCGGCCGAGCACAATGCTGTAATGAGGCCGCTCGTGAGAATGGCGGAAGAAGGTGTCATAAGCATCGACCGCATTGCCTGTGACGCCTGTGGCTTTACCGATGCCGACATGGTGGATAAATATCTGACCGACAGGACAAAACTCGTTGTGATGTCGCACGCATCAAACGTTAACGGTGTCATAAGGCCGATCGCCGGGATAGGACGGCTTTGCAGGGAGAGGGGAGTGCTGTTTGTGGTGGATTGTGCTCAGACGGCCGGAGTGCTTGATCTCGACATGGAGGATATGTGCATAGACGCACTCTGCTTTACGGGCCATAAGGGTCTTTTCGGTCCGCAGGGGATCGGTGGATTCGCGTTGGGAAGAAATGCTGCGGATATGGTCTGTACGGTATTTGAAGGAGGAACGGGAAGCGATTCTCATCTCGAGACCATGCCGGAATTCCTGCCGGACAGGTTTGAACCCGGCACCCTCAATATTCCCGGAATCTACGGACTTAACGCAGGACTGAAGTTTATAGAAGAAAAGGGGATTGCGAATATCAGGAACCGCGAGAATGCCCTGTGCAGACGTTTCCTGAAGGGAATAGAGGGCATCACCGGAGTTCATGTGATCGGGAGAGATACGGATTCGGCAGAATGCATGGAAAAGACCTGTGACGATGTGGACAGCAGGTTCCGCTGCAACGGTAGCTGCGGTGATTGTCCGTCAAATACCGGCGAGAAGTACGTTGCTGTCGTTTCTCTGGTCTTTGACAGTTGGGATCCCGCAGAGGCAGCGTTTGAACTGGAGAAAGAATTCGGGATCGATACAAGGGTGGGCCTTCACTGCGCACCCTCAACACATAAAACGCTCGGCACATATCCGACAGGTACTATAAGGCTGTCATTCGGATACTTCAATACCGAAGAGGAGATCGATCATGGAATTAAAGCAATTGGAGAGCTTTGTAAGCGTCGCGGATAATCTCAGCTTCTCCAAGGCCGCAAAGGACCTTTTTCTGACCCAACCCACGGTCAGCGCACATATAGCGACACTGGAAAAGGAACTCGGCGCAAGGCTGTTCGAGAGGACTACGAAGTCCCTGAAGCTCAGCGAGCTCGGGAAAGCAATATATCCCTATGCGGCCAGGATGATAGAACTGAAGGGGAACATAGAGGCAATGAGCACGGAAGGAGAAGGAAAACCGCTCTGCCTCGGCGCGTCCACGATACCTGCCACGTATCTGCTGCCGGCGATCCTCGCGGAGCTTTCAAAAGAGGATGGCATGCGTTTCAGAATAAGGCAGGGGAACAGCAGCGAAGTCGAGGAAATGGTCAGGGACGGAGCTGTTGACGCCGGGATCATTGGGCGCCGGACAACGGATAACCTGCTTGAGAGCGAAGAACTGTGCACCGACAGAATGGTACTTGTAACACCGGTCAATGCATACTATACTAAACTCCGAAGAAGCAGTGCCCCCATAGAAAAACTGATGACCGAACCGCTGATACTGCGGGAAGAGGGATCGGGGACCCAGAAGGCAGCGGACGGATTTCTGGAAAAGTACTCGGACCGGCCCCTGAACATCATCATAAGAAATAACGATCAGGAGGCCATAAAGCGTATGGTCGAAGCGGGAGCCGGTGTTTCCGTAATGTCCTATTACGCCGCGGCGGACATGGAAAAAGCCGGTAAGGTATACTGCTATCCGATAAAGCTTGATGAGGAAAGATGCTTTTATATAATATGCCGGAAGGACAGGCAGCATTCGCCTTCTCTCAATACGTTCATCGCGAAAGCGCACCGTATATGCGGATAACGGATACCCGCGTGAAAGGTTTGGAAAATGGATCTGTTTGAATACATGCAGGAAAAGAAAAAAGAGAACGAGTCGCCCCTTGCTTCGAGAATGAGGCCGGAAACACTCGAAGAGGTGGTGGGACAGGAGCACATAGTCGGAAAGGACAGGCTGCTGTACCGTGCCATAAAAGCGGACAGGCTGAGTTCGGTCATATTCTACGGACCTCCCGGAACCGGAAAGACTTCGCTCGCCAGGGTCATAGCCGCTTCCACGAGCTGTGAGTTCCGCCAGATCAATGCCACATCGGCGGGAAAAAAGGATATGGAAGACGTAGTTGCGGAGGCGAAAACGACTCTCGGCGGTTACGGACGGCGTACAATGCTGTTCATAGACGAGATACACCGGTTCAACAAAGGGCAGCAGGACTATCTGCTTCCGTTCGTCGAGGACGGGACTATCATCCTCATAGGTGCGACAACGGAGAACCCTTATTTTGAAGTGAACGGGGCACTTTTGTCGCGTTCGGTGATATTTGAATTAAAGAGCCTTTCGGCGGAGGATATCGGAAAACTGCTGGACAGGGCAGTTGCGGATGAAGCCAAGGGAATGGGCAGCTTTCATGCTGTGCTTGAGCCGGAGGCACGCGCTTTTCTGGCTGATGCCGCAAACGGAGACGCGAGAACGGCCCTGAATGCGCTGGAGCTCGGAATACTTACGACTGCCAGATCTGAGGACGGACTTATCCATATAGATCTCGCGACAGCGTCCGAATGCATACAGAAACGTGTTCTCCGGTACGATAAAAACGGGGACAACCATTACGACACGATATCGGCATTTATAAAGAGCATGAGGGGCTCCGATCCGGACGCGGCAATTTATTATCTTGCGCGGATGCTGTATGCAGGTGAGGATATCAAGTTCATTGCGAGAAGGATAGTTATCTGCGCGGCGGAGGATGTTTCCAATGCCGATCCGATGGCACTCGTTGTGGCGACCTCGGCATTTGAGGCAGTGGAGCGCATCGGAATGCCGGAATCGCAGATAATACTGGCACAGGCGGCGGCTTATGTAGCCTGCGCTCCGAAGAGCAACTCGGCGGTCGAGGCGATCTTTGCAGCCAACAGGGAGGTAGAGGGCTCGAAAACACCGCCGATACCCGGACATCTGATGGACGCGCATTATAAGGGGGCAGGAAAGCTCGGGCACGGTGACGGTTACAAGTATTCGCACGATTATCCGAATCATTACTGCAGGCAGCAGTATCTGCCGGACGGGCTCGTCGGGAAAAAGTTTTACGAGCTTTCGGAAATGGGATACGAGAAGCAGCTGAAGGAGCACCTCGAAAAGATCCGCAGGGAAGCGGGAGAATAAAATCGGAACAGCGGAGGAAAAACGAATGGATGAGAATAAGTTTAAAAAGGTCAGGCGGATAATGGCGATAGCAGCCATTGTACTGCTCGTCGGAATGTATATCGTGGCCATCGTCGCAGCACTCGGAAACTCGGAGCATTCAAGGGCGATATTCAAGCTTGCGCTGTACTGCACATTTGTGGTACCGGTCATCATCTATCTGCTGCAGATGATCTACAAGCTTGCGAACAGGGACAAAAAAGAATGACAACGATAAAGACCGCTGCGGAAGTCCGCGGCGGTCTTTTAGTTTACACAGTAGATTGTATCGCATGCGCCCGGTTGGCACAATTAATTACGTATTACATGTTGTCCTGCTTGTAGATCAGGTAGCTGACATAATTACGGGCCTCTTCTGCACTTGAAGCGTTGAGCTGCTGATAAAGGTTGAAGAATTCAACGATATCCTTGTCGAGGACTTCTCCGACTATAGGGAGATAAGCGTCCGAGATACCCAGCAGATAATCACATGAAACATCAAAATACTTCGAAAGAGCAATGAGCTTATCGAATGAAGGCTCGTTCCTCTTGGATTCATAGTTTGAAATTGCTGTGGGCTTCAATCCGAGGATGTCTGCAAGTTCACTCTGTGTGAGCTTGTTCTTCTGTCTGAGCTGCTTTAAGCGTACGTTAAAATTCATTGGCTGTTCCTCCTCTGTATACTCACCAGCGATGTAGTTTAATTCGTCACAAGGTAGTTCTTTGCGTTTATATGAATTATACATCTTGTTATCGTGAATTGTCAACCATTTAATCAATTTTTATGAAGATACCTTCTCGTTTTTACGTGGTATTCAAAGATTTACTATCCGTCGGAAATGAGGTATAATCAAAATGGTATACTGTGAGATGAAGATGATCAGCGAGGTGCATTACTAATGGAGAACGTTGAAAAGATATTGGCCGTACTTACCGAAGTTCTCAGGAAAACGCGTGAGTCGGTCTTTGTTTTCGACAAGAGCGGCCGGATCTTCTATGCCAATGACATAGCCTACAAGGAAACAGAATACAAGGACTTCTCCGCGGTTAACATCACGGAGATCTTTCCGATGGCGATACACCGCGGTCAGAATGAGGTAACCTGGCAGACAGAAGACGCGACACAGACCTTTGCATATCGTGAGAATAAGACCTGTTATCCCGTCAAGCTGTCGTGCTATCCGGTCGAGTTTACCGGAGGCGAGCAGATAATGGCTCTCGCGATCAACGACTCCGAAAGGTATAACGCGGTCAGGAACCACAAAAAGGCCATGGAGGATGTTGAAGCGGCAAATAAGATGAAAAACGAGTTTACCGCGAATATCACACATGAGCTTAGGACTCCGATCAACGGCATCAAGGGTATGGCCGAAGGTCTCATGAATACGGAGCTCACACCGCAGCAGGAGGAAACTGTCGGGATCATCATCCACTGCTGCAACAACATGACCACGATCATTAACGATATACTTGATTTTTCAAAGATTGAGGCGGGCAAGATCGAGATAGTAAATACTGAATTCTCGTTAAAGAAGTTCATGAACGACCAGCTTGCCTTCCACAGCGTCAAGATAAATGAGAAGGGACTCAAGCTGATAGTCAACATCAGCAAGAATGTTCCGGACTATATAATCGGTGATGAGCTAAGGCTCGGACAGATACTCAACAATCTCTTCTCAAATGCGATAAAGTTCACGTCGCAGGGGCAGATAGCCGTGGAGCTTACGGCCAACCGTCTCGAGAGCGGCGAAGTCGAGCTTTTCTTCATGGTGATGGATACCGGAATAGGTATCTCCGATGAGGAGAAGGACAAGCTTTTCAAGAGCTTCTCGCAGGTGGACGGTTCGATCACAAGGCGATACGGCGGAACGGGACTGGGTCTGTCGATCACGAAGCAGCTCGTAACGCTGATGGGCGGAACCATAGGCATGGACAGCGAGAAGGGAAAGGGAAGCACGTTCTCGTTTACCGTCAAGGTACGCGAAAGCGACAAGAAGGCATCCGATCCCGTATCGTTCCCCGAGGGAAGCTTTGAATTCTCGAAGGCACTCCCGACCGCGAGCAGAGAGACGATCAGTGTCGGTGACTACGATCTCGGAGGCCCTGTTCTGGCGGATGTCCGCGGGATCCAGGATGAAAACGGCGAGTCTGCACGTTCTGACGGAGATGACGAGGATGGCGATTCCGAGCTGAAGATCAATCTTGAAAAGCTGATGATCTGCATGGAGCTCGAGAGCTGGGAAAAGGCGGAAAACTTTGCGGGCCTTATCCGGAATTATGTCGGACAGGACCGCCCCGAGCTTAAGAAAACAGCTTTTTCGCTGCTTCTTTTTGTCCGCAAGGAAAAATACGATGAAGCCATGAACTGTATAAAGGAGCTTTCGGAGGCATATGGATTTTAAACGAATTGAAACTCAGAACGTTCTGATCCTGGATGATGTCGCGTCCAATCTGATAATGCTGGCTGACATAGTCAGGGACGCGGGGCTGATACCCCGTCCGGTCCCTACGGTCGAGCTTGCGATGAAAGCCGTTGAGGCCGAACTTCCGCAGTTGATACTTACGGATATCACGATGCCTCAGATGACGGGCTTCGAATACTGCAGGCTCCTGAAAAAGGATGTCAAGACCAGGGATATCCCCGTTATATTCGTATCCGGTCTGAACACGCCGGAGAGCATCGAAAGGGGAATCGAATGCGGTGCGGTGGATTACATCACCAAGCCCTTCGAGCGGAACGCGGTTCTCATGAGCATCAGGACCCATCTGAAGTATTATCTGATGCAGAGAGAACTGCTCATAAACAATAAAAAGCTCCACAATCTGATAAGCCAGCAGCTCCGTCAGATCGAAGACGAGAGAAGAAATATGGCGCTTGCCCTTGCCGCGCTTGCCGAGGACCGCGACGACGGAACGGGACAGCATCTTAAGAATGTTTCGGAGAACTGCAGGCTTTTGGCCACGGGGCTTTCGCTTACTCATAAATACGAGAAGCTTATTAACAGCGATTTCATCAATACGCTCGAGATAGCGTCGAAGCTTCACGATATTGGCAAGATGGCCATCCCGGACAGGATACTCCTGAAGGAGGGACGCCTGACCGGCAAGGAGCGCTCGATTATGATGATGCATACCGTTGCGGGAGTCGAGACGCTGAACGGTATCTACGCCAGAAACTCGCAGAACGGCTTCATAAAAATGGCCATAGATATAGCATATTATCACCATGAAAAATGGGACGGGAGCGGATATCCCTGCGGTCTTTCCAGAAACGATATCCCGCTTGTCGCCCGCATCATGGCGGTGGTCGACACATACGACGCGATAGTCAGTGAGCGCTGCTACAAGCCGGCACTTTCGCACGAGAAAGCGATCGAGATCATCAGGTCAGAGAGCGGAAAGAGCTTTGATCCTGATATCGTCAATATCATGTGCAGGCTTGAAAAGCATCTCAAGCACGGGATCATCAACGAGGATCATGCGGATATGACCACGGAACCCAAGTACGATATCATGGAAGGAAGAAGATAGGGAACAAATGAGAAAGAGAGATATGTATATCGACTACGGCGGCCGCGGCAGAAGGCCTTCCGGACCCGGAAGGATAATCGCGGCAGTGCTGATAGTCATCCTTGCCGGCGGA
>CAJOQS010000193.1 GCA_905236925.1 uncultured Lachnospiraceae bacterium
CCTCTTTCCAACCTCGACGCAAGACTTCGTCTCCAGACCCGTGAGGAGATCCGCCGTATCCAGCGTGAGACCAATATCACCACGGTATTCGTAACGCATGATCAGGAAGAGGCAATGAGCATCTCTGACCAGATCGTTGTTATGAAGCTCGGAATCGTTCAGCAGATGGGTGTTCCGCAGGAGGTATACAACAATCCCGCGAACCTGTTTGTTGCGAAGTTCCTCGGAACACCTCCGGTAAATGTGTTCAAGGGAAGCGTCGTAGGCGGCGATCTCTATATCGGAAGCGAGAAGATCTGCAAGGTGCCCGGAGTTCCGGACAAGGCCGTATTCGTCGGAATCAGACCCGAGGGCTTCATTTACAATCCCGCGGGAGTGCTGACCTGCTCCTTCCAGAATGTTGAAGTCATGGGCGGCGCGATAAGCATCGTATCCACCCACGAGCAGTCCGAGAATGCCATCATCCGCGCAACGGTCATGGATGACGTTAAGATACCCGAAGGCTCCGAAACGGTTAAGTTCGATATCAAGCCCAACAAGCTCTATATCTTTGACCGCGATACAGAAGAGAGAATTTACTTTTGAGGATAAAAGACAATGGTAGATAGCAAACAACAATGGAAAGCGTGGATTTACCTTGCTCCCGCCATAGTACTGCTGCTGATATTCACGGTCTGGCCCATCATCAATACCGTCAGGATGGCCTTCCTCGAAAACTACAGCGGTCTTGAGACTGTCGGCGGTGCAACGTTCAAGTTCAACGCGAACAACTTCGTTAAAGTCATTAAATACAAGAAATTCATAAACTGCCTTAAAAATACGGTACTGCTGTGTGTACTCACGGTACCGATCTCAACCATGCTCGCTCTTCTGATAGCGGTAGGCCTCAATTCGATCAAGCCCCTCCAGAAGACCCTGCAGACAATTTTCTTCCTGCCCTATGTCACCAATTCCATCGCTATCGGTATGGTATTCGCGGCAATGTTCAATATGGTCGGGATCAACATCGGCGCACCCGGACAGAATATCGTTTCTGCCGGTATCATAAACAATCTGATCGGATTGTTCGGCGCCAAGCCCATCAACTGGATCAATGCGGGATCCGAGTATTTTGAAAATATCGCGGTCATGACAGTGTACATCGTCTGGAACGCACTCCCCTTCAAGATACTCATTCTCCTCGGCGGTCTTCAGAGCATCAATAAGCAGTACTATGATGCCGCTCATGTCGACGGTGCTTCGAGAAGAAGGATATTCTGGAGGATCACCGTGCCTCTTTTGAGCCCCATGCTCGCGTACGTTATCATCACGGGCTTTATCGGCGGCTTCAAGGAATATACCAGTATCGTAGGTATATTCGGTGAGAAAATGGGACCCGCGGATGACGCAGGTCGCCTCAACACCATGGTCGGATTCATTTACGATGCGCTTTCGACCAATAAGCAGGGCCGCGCAAGTGCGGCGGCACTCATACTGTTCGGCATCATTCTTGTTGTCACGCTGATCAATCTCCGCGTCAGCAAGAAACGTGTTCATTATTAAGAGGGGGGTGTGCTAAATGTCTGAAGAGAACAAAAACAATATGCAGCCCTCGTCCCCGGACACAAAGAGCACCGTCATGAGAGAGCGCGATCTGAAGAAGACCGCGGCGAACCAGACAGTAGGCCATATCCTCGTGAAGGTCATGGTCTACACGTTCCTTATCATCATGGCGATCGTAGTTATCTTCCCGTTCTACTGGATGATCAACTCGTCACTTAAAACACTCGACGAATACCGCGCTCAGGTGCCTACCTTCTGGCCCCAGCGCGTCATGTTCTCCAACTATCTGGAGGCATACAACGCGGCAGGTCTCGGAAAGCTGTTCGTGAACACCATGATCGTCGGTGTGATTTCAACGATCCTCTCGCTTGTCATCACCGTGCTTTCCGCCTTTGCCTTCGCAAGGCTTGAATTCAAGGGCAAGAATATCCTTTTCGCGGGACTCCTTGCCACGATGATGATCCCCGGTGAGCTGTTTACGATCACCAACTACGGTACGGTCACCACCTTCGGATGGAAGAATACATATACTGTTCTGATCGTTCCGTTCCTTGTGAGCGTGTTCTATATTTACCTGCTCCGTCAGAATTTCCTGCAGATACCCAACGAGCTGTATCTTGCGGCGAAGGTGGACGGAACGAGCGACCTGAAGTATCTGTGGAGGGTCATGATCCCTCTTTCGCTTCCGACGCTGATCTCCATCACCATCCTTAAGATGATGGGCGCCTGGAACTCATATATCTGGCCCAGACTGGTAGCTAATGACGAAGCCCACAGGCTTATAACGAACGGTCTGAGAAATGCCTTCACGGAGACGACCGGCGATGTTAATTACCCGGTACAGATGGCAGCAGTAGCTGTTGTCTCCTTCCCGCTGTTCCTTGTTTTCGTATTTCTGCGGAAATACATTATGAAGGGCGTCAGCCGAAGCGGTATCAAGGGCTGAGAGGGAGATGTTTTTGTTAACATTCCGGCAATACCGGGTTGTTAAATAAATGTTTTACTTATTTAGGAGGAGAAAAAATGAAAACAAAGAGGTTCGTTGCTCTGCTCCTTGCAGCACTCATGGTTGTTTCCTTAGCAGCCTGCGGCAAGAAGACCGAGAGCAAGTCGTCACTGTCGATCCCGTCGGGAGGTTATGACGGAAGCGCTGTAACGATCAGGTTCTATCACACAATGGGAGCTAACTTAAGCACAGTTCTCAATGCCTATATTGAGGATTTCAACAAGATCTATCCCAACATCACGATCGAAGCAAGCCAGGTCGGCAGCTATGATGATGTAAGAAACCAGATCAGCACCGAGATCACCGTAGGCGATCAGCCCAATATCGCTTACTGCTATCCCGATCACGTGGCTCTTTATAACCTTGCGGGCGCCGTTCAGACACTTGACGATCTTATCGCAAGCAAGGAAGAAGTTAAGCGCGCTGACGGATCGACCGAAACCCTCGGCCTTTCCGATGCGCAGATCGCCGATTTCATCGAGGGCTACTACAAGGAAGGCCAGCAGTTCGGTGACGGCAAGATGTACACGATTCCTTTCTCAAAGTCTACCGAGGTTCTTTACTACAACAAGACCTTTTTCGATGCAAACGGTCTGACCCTTCCCAAGACCTGGGATGAGATGGAGACCCTCTGCAAGAAGATAAAGGAGATCGATCCCGAGTCGATCCCGCTCGGATATGATTCGGAAGCCAACTGGTTCATCACCATGTGCGAGCAGAACGGTTCAGCTTACACAAGCGCTACCGGCGATCATTTCCTTTTCAACAATGACACCAACAAGGCCTTCGTCAAGAAGTTCCGTGAGTGGTATCAGGCAGGTCTTCTTACCACCCAGACTCTTTACGGAGCATATACTTCCGGCCTCTTCACAGCAGAGTCCGGCACCAGAAGCTATATGTCGATCGGTTCCTCCGCAGGCGCTACACACCAGCGTCCCGCTGCAGATGCCGACGGCAAGTATCCTTTCGAGGTTGGTATCGCTACCATCCCTCAGGTAAACGCTTCAAGCCCCAAGGTTATCTCTCAGGGTCCCAGCGTATGCATCTTCAAGAAGGACAATGTTCAGGAAGTTATCGCTTCATGGCTCTTTGTGAAGTTCCTTACAACAAATGTTGACTTCCAGGCTGAGTTCTCGATGACTTCGGGCTATGTTCCCGTATTAAAGTCCGTAGGACAGAACTCCACTTACGCAGATTTCATTTCCAAGGCTGACGGCGGAAACTACATCTCGGCTCTTTCCGCAAAGATCTGTCTTGATCAGGTTAACGCTTACTATACTTCACCCGCCTTCAACGGTTCTTCCAAGGCACGTGATCAGGTCGGCAAGCTTCTTTCAAAGTGCCTTGCCGCTACCACAGACGATGTTGACAAGATGATTAATGACGCATTTAAGGATGCTGTTGATGAATGTGAATATGCTCAATAATATCAGAAAAAGAGCGTGCAGGGTGCCGACAGTGCTGCTTCTGTGCCTGCTGGTGCTTACAGCCTGCAAAGGAGGCGGGGATGATGTTCCCGTCTCCGATGCGGGGACAATCGATCATGCTGCTTCCGTAAAGCTTGACATGAATTCCGAGACCTTGAAGCAGGAGGTTACCGTCAAGACCTTTGTCGACGGTGACACGACCCACTTTAATGTTCCGGAGTCGGTCATGCCCGGCGGAGTATTCAAGGCAAGATATCTCGCGATCAACACCCCGGAATCTACGGGTAAGATAGAGGAATGGGGCAAGAAGGCTTCAAGCTTTACAAGAGAGAAGCTCTCCGGCGCATCCTCGATCATCATCGAATCCGACGATGACAACTGGAATGCGGATTCCACCGGCGGACGCTTTCTTGTCTGGGTATGGTACCGCAACAGCGACTCGGAGGAGTACAGGAATCTCAATATCGAGATCCTTCAGAACGGTCTCGCGATCGCCTCGAATTCAGCCAACAACCGCTACGGTACTACGGCTGTTGCCGCTATAGAAGCAGCGAAAAAAGGTAAACTGAATATCTACTCCGGAGAAAAGGATCCCGATTTCTTCTATGGCGCGGCCGTGGAGCTCACATTGAAGGAGCTGCGTACCGCGGTTGCAGAGTACAAGGATATGCAGGTCGCTTTCGAAGGAGTCGTTACAAAGAATTACAACAATGCGGTATATGTCGAGTCCTACGATGAGGAGACAGACCTCTATTACGGCATGATGGTCTACTATGGCTTCAACCTCAGCGGTGAGGGGCTTGAGATCCTGACTGTCGGCAATCTGGTACGCATTGTCGGTACGGTTCAGTACTACGAAGCCGGGGAGTCTTATCAGGTTTCGGGACTTACCTACCGTGCCATGAAGCCGGATGATCCGGGCAATATCCAGAAGCTCGGCGAAGGCTATTCCCCGTCCTATAAGGAGACGAGCGCACAGGAGCTTGTAAACGGGAAGGTCAGCATTGCCTCAGGCGATAATGTCATGAACTGGGATTACGGCTATCTTGCGCTTGCTACCACCGTTGAAGTGAAGAACCTTGATGTTGTCGGTGTTTACACAACAACAAACGAGGAGAGCTCTTCAAAGGGAGCACTTACCCTTTCCTGCAGGTCCGAAGACGGAACCGAGATCACGGTGAGGACGGTCGTTCTTCACGATCAGGACGGCAATGTCATAACTGCCGACCGGTATGAGGGCAGGAATATTTCCGTTAAGGGTCTTGTCGACTTATACGACAGGAATTATCAGATCAAAGTTTTATCCGCTCAGGATATAACGATAAATTAATCATTATAAGATCAACAAGAGAAAAGAGGAGAAAAATGAAGAAACTTATTGCTTTACTTCTGGCAGTTGTTCTTTGTATGGCAAGCCTTTCGGCATGCTCAAAGTCCAACTCCGGAGATGCCGGTTCAACCGGTGACGTTGAACAGGCCAAGGCTTATCTTCTTACAATGTATGAGAAGAACGCCGAGATCACCGCTTCCGACTACGAAGTTGTATCGATCGTTACCGTGGACGGTGTTAAGTATGACATCACATGGACAACCGACGCATCTGATGTTAAGGTAGTTGCCGGCGAGAAGATGACCAAGATCGATGTCGATGAGGAATCCGCAAATGATGTTGCGTATGTCCTTACCGCTACTATCAAGGATGCTTCGGGCAAGACCGCTACCGCTTCCTTCAATCATAAGGTTCCCGCATACAAGCTTACAAGCTGGACCGAGTACGCAGCAGCTGCTGCAGGCGACAGCCTTGTTGTAAAGGGTATCGTAACCGGTATCATGTCCAAGAAGAACGGCAATTCAAGCAACTGCCTCTACTTCCAGGACGAGGTAGGCGGATACTACGCTTACAACCTCGGAACCGATCCCGTTGAGCAGGGTATCAAGGTCGGCATGACCGTTAAGGTTACCGGTACAAAGGATATCTACAGCGGAACACACGAGATCAAGGACGGTGTTGTGGCTATCGTTGACGAGAGCACCTCTGTTCCCGCTCCCGTTGATTACACCGATGCTTTCACCGCTGCAGCCGATCTTAAGGATGCTTCGATCACCGAAAAGCAGGCTCTGCTTGTTACCCTTAAGAACGTTGAGATCTCCGGACAGGATGTTGCCGGCGGATACTTCAAGTTCAAGCTTGGCGGCAAGGAGTCATACATCCGTATTTCTTCTTCCGTATGCCCCATCATCGCTGACAGCGCAGCATTCATCGAGGGCCACACCGAACATACCGGCTGGCTTGCAGATGCTACCGGTGTTATCTGCGTTTACGACGGTGCATTCTATCTTACCCCTGTAACAACAGATGCTTTCACATACATCGGACTTCCTCAGAAGTCGGATAAGGAAAAGGCAGAGTTCGAGGCAGCCAACGCAGCTGTTCCCGGACGCTTCACCGAGGCTGCCGAGGTTGAGCTTCCCGTTAAGGGCGCTACCTATGAGGATGTTACCGTTGCATGGGCTTCCGACAATGAGGCTGTTGCAGCAGTTGCAGACGGCAAGCTTGTTATCACTCTTCCCAATGCCGATACCGTTGTTACCGTAACAGGTACATTCACCTGCGGTTCCGAGACCTTCGAGCAGGCATATGAGATCAAGGTTGAGGCTCCTGCCGATGACCTTTCCGTAGCTGAGACTCTTTCCATGGCATTTGCTCTTGCCGAGGGCGAGGCTATGACAGGCGTTCAGGTTCTCCGCGGCGAGATCGTTGAGATCCCTACAGCTTACAACGCTGAGTACGGCAATGTTACCGTCAACATCAAGGTTGATGACGAGCATATCATCCAGTGCTTCCGTCTTGTTGGCGGCGAGGAGCTGGTTGTCGGCGATGTTATCACCGTAACCGGTAACCTCAAGAACTACAAGGGCACTGTTGAGTTCGACGCAAAGTGCACATATTCAAAGGATCTTACCATTGAAGAGGCTAAGCAGGCTGCTGTTCTTGCCAAGGCATTTGAGCTTGGTGAGGGCGAGGCTATGACCGGAACCCAGATCCTTCGCGGTGAGATCGTTGAGATCCCCACTGCTTACAATGCAGAGTACGGCAACATCACCGTTAACATCAAGGTTGACGATGAGCATACCGTTCAGTGCTTCCGTCTTATCGGCGGCGAGGAGCTTGCAGTAGGCGATGTTATCACCGTAACCGGTAACCTCAAGAACTACAAGGGCACCGTTGAGTTCGACGCAAAGTGCACATACGTTAAGGATCAGTCTCTTGAGGACGCGAAGGCTGCTCTCGTTATGAAGAAGGCCTTCGAGCTTGCCGAGGGTGACGCTATGAACGGACTCCAGACCGTTACCGGTCAGGTTACCGAGATCGTTACCGAGTACAACGACGAGTACAAGAACATCACCGTTAACCTTCAGGTTGGTGAGTACAGCGTTCAGTGCTTCCGTCTTGCCGGCGGTCAGGATCTTGCGGTTGGCGATGTTATCACCGTAACCGGTATCATCAAGAACTACAAGGGCACCGTTGAGTTTGACGCAAAGTCGACCTATAGCAAATGATCTTTCAAAAAGCCCTCCTAAAGGAGGGCTTTTTTGAAAGTGGGGCCGTCTAAAGACGGTTTGCGGTAATCTTTTCTGAGGTATTATCGAAGAAAGATTTCCGCTGAATAAATCCAACAGGAGTGAGGCTGCCATGGATGAACTTACAATGAGCGTTTCGGGGATATGCAGAAAAGACGGGAAGAAGCTTGCTTATGTGACCTTTACCGACGGTAAGAGGAAGGCGGAAGGCTCCATTCCCGATTGCAGGATAATAAAACAGACCGGATTCTCCGAAGAAGAAGCCGGTCAGCTTGAACTGTA
>CAJOQS010000194.1 GCA_905236925.1 uncultured Lachnospiraceae bacterium
TATTGTCCTCGGCTCCGAGCTCCGAATCACCGGGACGGTGAGTTCCGAGCCACCACGTGTGGTCGCCGTGAAAATGGGAAATGACGATCACCTTGTCATCCGGAAGCGAATAGAGATAATTCAGATCCTGCAGCGTGCTTCCGACATCAAAAAGATAGATGCGTGAATCACCGCGCACGATACCAATGTCCGAAGACAGCGGCTTGTCACACGCCGGGATATACGAAACACGTTCGCTGATCTCCTTTATTTCGGGGAGCCCGTATGAGGGCAGGTCTTTCAATTCGATCATCAGAATAACTCCTCTTAAAACCTCCAAACACTTGAAAGCCACCAGAACGGCAGGAAGATTATCGCGAAGAAGGCCCAGCTTATGAGAGTGAAGACCTTGACGAACTTCATTCCGTTTCCGGGATACTCGCGAACATAGATCCTGTAGTTGATCACCGAAGCAAGCGATCCGATCAGTGAGCAAAGACCCGCGGAATCAAGACCGTACAGCAGTGCCGCGAGATTCTTTGTGAAGGGCCAGAGAACTATCGAAGCGGGAACATTCGAGATCACCTGGCTGAGCAGTATGCTCCACCAGTATTCGCGGTTGGCGACCGAATCGGTCAGGAAAGCCGCTATCTTCCCGTTGGCTGCGATGGATGACGAGAACACAAAGAAGCACAGGAAAGTCAGCAGCAGAACATAATCTGTCTTGATAAGTATCTTCCTGTCAAGGATCAATACGACGGCAAGCAGGATCAGGATACACCAGTACCACAGGCTCGTGCGGCTCACGATGGTCCAGACGATCATTATGAACAGGCAGATGTAGGCAATACGCTTTGAACGCCTGGCCGGATCCCATTCTACATGAGTAGACGAAGAGGCGGGCGCCGACGAAGAAGCGGCACCGGAAAGGTCCTCATATACCGGCAGCCGGGAATTCTTCCTGTACAGCACGCATACAAATCCGAAAAGCAGGAAAAAGGAGCTCACCCAAAGCGGTGACATATGCAGCATGAACTCCCATGCGGAAACGCCGGACTGTCCGTACAGGAACAGGTTCTGCGGACTTCCGAACGGAGTCAGCAAAGATCCGCGGATCGCGGCGATATTTTCCATCGATATTACCGGAAGAATGTATTTCTCCTTGTTTCCGGCCCTGAACAGGATGATGGTCAGCGGCACGAAAATGATCAGCGATACGTCGTTGGTTACGAACATGGATGAGAAAAACACGCAGCAGATCAGGAAAAATGACAGCCCTCTCATGGTAGTGAAGCGGCCCGCAAAGCGTATGAAGGGCAGGAAGATGTTTTCCTGCTTGAAGCCTTCAAGTACGGTAAGCATCATGAACAGCGTTCCGAGAGTGCGCCAGTCGATGGAAAAAATGAGTGAACGGTCGGGCGGTGTGATGAAAAACG
This sequence comes from uncultured Lachnospiraceae bacterium, assembly GCA_905236925.1. Classification (GTDB taxonomy): domain Bacteria; phylum Bacillota; class Clostridia; order Lachnospirales; family Lachnospiraceae; genus RUG11977. Next base: position 1,416 of record CAJOQS010000194.1, read on the forward strand.
ATATCACCGCGGCCAGGACTGCCAGAGTCAGCATCATTTCCTTTTTCAGAAAATCTATGATCTTTTTCACTTTGAATCACCTTCTTTGAAACCCTAAGGCATGAGGTTATCTGCCTGACGGGATAAAATTGACTACAGAATAATAGCACATAAAAGGATAAAATTATACTGTAAATGAGAAAAAAATAAAATTGCACGTGACAAGTTAAAGTGATACCATGAGAATCAGGTATAAAGGCGGATCAATGGGATCCGGATCACACATAAGGGAAAGGGGTGCAGCATATTGCAGATGACGTTTCGCTGGTATGGTGAAGGTAATGACACCATTACGCTTGACCAGATCCGGCAGATACCGGGAGTCGAAGGGATAGTATGGGCCCTTCACAAAAAAATGCCCGGAGAAGTCTGGGAGGTCAATGAGATACAGGAGGTGGCCGACCAGCTCCATGCACATGGATTTAACATGGATGTTGTTGAATCCGTGAATGTTCATGACGATATCAAGATAGGCCTGCCCACAAGGGACAGGTACATCGAGAACTACAAGCAGACTCTTCGGAATCTGGCGAAGTTCGGTGTTAAGGTGGTCTGCTACAATTTCATGCCGGTATTCGACTGGACGAGGACGGATCTTTTCCATCCGCTTCCGGACGGCTCTACCGCTCTCTATTACGAGAAGGACAGGATCATCGACGATCCCATGGAAATGGCGGATTATATCCTCAAAAAATGCGAAGGCTTCACCATGCCGGGTTGGGAACCCGAGCGCATGGAGCATTTAAAGGAGCTCTTCGAAGCGTATAAGCCCGTTACAAAGGAGAAGCTCTGGGAGAACCTGAAGTATTTCCTTGAGCAGCTCATGCCCGTCTGCCGTGAAACAGACATCAAAATGGCAATCCACCAGGACGATCCGCCGTGGGATATCTTCGGACTTCCCAGACTTCTTGTTGACGAGGAATCGGTGGGACGTTTCCTGAAGATGGTTGATGATCCCTATAACTGCCTTACTCTGTGCAGCGGATCATTAAGCTCGAATCCTAAGAACAATGTTGCGGCTATCGTACGCAAGTACTGTGACCGCATTGCGTTTGCCCATGTCCGCAATGTCAAGCATTTCCCGAACGGCGACTTCTCGGAAGCCTCCCATAGGGACTGCGACGGCGATACGGGTGTTCTTGAGATCATGAAGGCATATCACGATTGCGGATTCAAGGGATACATCAGACCCGATCACGGGCGGCATATCTGGGGAGAAAAATGCAGGCCCGGCTACGGACTCTATGACCGTGCGCTCGGCATTATGTATCTGCTTGGAATCTGGGACACGTTGGAGAAATACGACGTAGAATAAGGGGGTTAAGATGAGAGTAACATTAGAGGGGATTTCCGATCGCTCCGGATGGGAGGGCTACAAGCTCCCTAATTTCGATATACCCGCAATGTGCGAGGAAACAAAAGCTCATCCGGTGTGGATGCACTTCGGTTCCGGCAACATCTTCCGTGCGTTCCTTTGCAGCGCGGCACAGAGCCTTCTGGACAGCAATACGATGACGTCCGGAATCACCGCGGTCGAGAGCCACGGAACCGAGATCATAACCGAATGCTTCAGACCTCATGACAACCTGTGTGTGGCAGTTACTCTGAATGGTGACGGCTCCATGGACAAGGAGATCGTCGGCTCGGTCGGAGAAGCGCTGACCACGGAATACGACTTCGGAAGGATACGTGAGATTTTTAAGAATCCTTCACTTCAGATCGTTTCCTTTACCATAACCGAGAAGGGTTATGCGTTAAGAAATGCCGCAGGCGAGCTTTCAAAGGTGGTAGAAGCGGACAAGGAGCTGGCTCCTTCGCAGATACTGAACCATCTGACAGAACTTGCCAAGGGCGATGAGCACTGTGTCGGAGCTCATCATCTGATGAGCATCATTGCGGCTCTGTGCGTTGAACGTGCCAATTCCTGCGGTGCGCCGATCGCGCTTACATCAATGGATAACTGCTCGCATAACGGTGAGAAGATCGAGAACGCTGTGTCCGAGATCGCTCAGGCCTGGCTCGCGGCAGGAAAGATAACACAGAGCGACTTCGACTACCTCAGGGAAAAGGTAAGCTATCCCTGGACCATGATCGACAAGATCACGCCCCGCCCGGACGCAAAGGTCGAGGCTATGCTTGTCAGCGACGGTCTTGAGGATGTTAAGCCCTTTGTTACACCCAACGGAACCGATATCGCTCCGTTTGTCAATGCCGAACACCCTCAATACCTTATAATCGAGGACGATTTCCCGAACGGAAGACCTGCCCTTGACAAGGCCAGAGGCATCATCTTCACCGACAGGGACACCGTTAACGCCTGTGAGAGGATGAAGGTCTGCACCTGTCTCAATCCTCTTCATACCGCGCTTGCTATTTTCGGCTGCCTGCTCGGTTATACCTCCATCTCCGAGGAGATGAAGGACAGGGAGCTTCCCGGTCTGGTCACAAAAATGGCCATGACAGAGGGTATGCCGGTAGTTGTCAACCCCGGCATAATCGATCCCAAGGCGTTCCTTGACGAATGCCTGAACGAGAGGTTCCCGAATCCCTTTATGCCCGATACTCCGCAGAGGATCGCGACCGATACCTCGCAGAAGCTTCCTATCCGCTACGGCGAGAACTTCAAGGCGCATATCGCAAAGGGTGATGCTGACAAGCTGGTATACATGCCCCTTGTTATCGCGGGCTGGCTCAGATATCTGATGGCTGTCGATGACAGCGGTGATTCGTTTACACCTTCATCGGATCCGATGCTTTCGACGGCAAGCAACATGCTGGGAGATATTTGCTTCGGCGATACGGACATCACCGAGGAGCAGCTTTCAAAGCTTCTTTCCAACGAGGTCATCTTCGGAACCGATCTTGTGGCAGCAGGGCTTGCACCTGTTATCACGGGTTATTTCAACGAACTGAACGCTGGTGTCGGTGCGGTAAGGGCCACCCTGAAAAAGTACGTCGGATGAACACGAACATAAAATGAAATTGAACCGGAAAAGGCGATTATTACATTGAAATGATCGCCTTTTTATTTTACAATCATATCTGGAAAAATTACTATTCGCAGCACAAACCACATCAGTAAGCGATAAACTGCGAAGGTGTTTGTCCGGCTGAGAATAGTAACAAATAATCAAGACGTGATCCGAACCTGTGAATGTGCGGGCGGATGCGGGAACGGGGATATTATGACAGCAAAAGAATGTATTGAGAACGGACGCGCGGTACTGGGCATAGAGCTTGGATCTACGCGTATCAAGGCAGTTTTGAACGATGAGAACAACAAGCCCATAGCACAGGGCTCACATGAGTGGGAGAACAGGCTGGAGAACGGCGTCTGGACCTATCATATCGAGGATGTGTGGTCAGGACTTGCAGACTGCTACGCTGACCTCTTAAAGGATGTTAAGGCGCAGTACGGAACGGGCATAAGCAGGCTTGCCGCCATCGGCTTCTCGGCAATGATGCACGGATATGTGGCCTGTGATGAGAAGGGCGAGCTTCTCGTTCCTTTCAGAACATGGAGAAACACCATCACCGGACAGGCAGCGGAAGTACTTACCGGTGAATTCAATTACAACATTCCCCAGAGGTGGAGCATAGCACATCTCTATCAGGCGATCCTGAACGGCGAACCTCATGTTAAAGATATCAAGTACCTTACTACCCTTGCGGGTTATCTTCACTGGCAGCTGACAGGTCAGCGCGTTATGGGTGTCGGCGAGGCATCCGGCATGTTCCCGATTGATATCGCGACAGGCGATTTCAACGAAAGCATGATCGGAAAATTCAATGCTCTGACTGCAGGCAAGGGCTATCCCTGGAAGCTCCGCGACATACTTCCGAAGGTTCTTACCGCGGGTGACGAGGCCGGAAAGCTTTCCGCCGAAGGCGCGAAGAAGCTGGATGTTTCGGGACAGCTTGAAGCCGGAATACCGCTCTGCCCTCCCGAAGGCGATGCCGGAACCGGTATGGTTGCAACGAACTCGGTAGCACTCCGCACAGGCAATGTTTCCGCCGGAACCTCTGTATTCGCGATGGTTGTGCTTGAGAAGGAGCTTTCAAAGGTATATCCCATTATCGATCTGGTTACGACACCTTCGGGCAAGCTGGTCGGAATGGTTCACTGCAATAACTGTACATCGGATATCAACGCATGGGTCAATCTCCTTGCAGAGTTTGCGGAGACCGTCGGAGCCAAGGTCAGCAAGGGCGATCTTTATACGACGCTGTTCAACAAGGCTCTTGAGGGCGATCCCGATTGCGGAGGTCTTCTGTCCTACAATTATTTCTCGGGTGAGTCGGTAACGGGCTTCGACGAGGGACGTCTTGTATTCGCACGCACGCCCGACGCGAAGTTCACTCTGGCCAACTTTATGAGAACTCATATCTATTCGGCCCTTGCAACCCTGAAATACGGCTGTGACGTTATGTTCAAGCAGGAGGGTGTAAAGGTCGATACGATGTACGGACACGGCGGACTGTTCAAGACTAAAGGAGTCGGACAGGGTATCCTTGCCGCTGCGATCAACGCTCCCGTTTCCGTTATGGAAACCGCCGGAGAGGGCGGAGCCTGGGGTATGGCTATCCTCGCTTCATATATGGCTGACAAGGCAGCAGGCGAAAGCCTTGATGATTACCTGAACAATAAGGTCTTTGCCGGAAACAAGGGCGAGAGCCTGCAGCCCGTGGCTAAAGATGCAGACGGGTTCGATAAATTCATGGAAAGATATGTGAAGGCACTGCCGGTGGAGAGAGCGGCTGTCGAAACACTATAATTAAAGCAGGAGTACTCAGTGCATATCAGGTACACATACCGCGGCTGAGTACCGGTCAGTCTTCGCTGACAGGGCGTGGATCATTCGATGACGAGTGGAGGAAATCTATGGAAAGACGCGACAAGATTAATTACTATCTGGATCTGGCGGAGGTCGTATCACACCGAAGCACATGCCTCAGAAGGCATTACGGAGCTGTCATCGTGAAGAATGACGAGGTCATTGCGACCGGATATGTCGGAGCTCCCCGCGGAAGAAAGAACTGTTCGGACATCGGCAAGTGCATCCGTACGGAGCTGAACATACCCAGAGGCGAGCGCTACGAGCTTTGCCGCAGTGTTCATGCGGAAGCCAACGCGATAATCAGCGCGGCACGTCAGGACATGATCGGCGCGTCGATGTTCCTGTGCGGTCTCGAGGCTGACACCGGAGAATACATCAAGAACTCCAACAGCTGTTCAATGTGCAAACGCCAGATAATCAATTCCGGAATCGAAAAGGTATATATACGAGATACCCATGAAGAGTACCGCGTGATAGAAGTCAAGACTTGGATCGAAGATGATGAATCATTGGTAGGAAAATTCGGATACTAGCGAGTAGGCCTCCGCAAAAGCGGAGGCCTACTTGCGTTTTTATTTGTTTTCTCCTGTTACTCTGTCCAGCATCTCCTGGAGATCCTTCAGGTTCTCCCTGATGCTGATATGCTGGGGACAGGCCTCCTCGCAGAGACCGCACTCAATACAGTTCTTGGCCTTCGCGTCGTCTTGTATATCATTTCCCCACTTCCACTTCGTACGTCCGGAGTTTTCATACATGCCGTAATCATTCCAGATAGCAAAGTTGCGGGGAATATCCACGCCGTTGGGGCAGGGCATGCAGTAACGGCAGCCTGTACATCCGTTGAAAACCCTCTTTTTAAGAGACTCGGCAACCTCCGCAACAGCTTCTTCCTCGTCCTTATTCAGTGGCTTGAAGTTTTCGAAAGTCGACAGATTATCCTCAAGCTGCTCGGGTGAGCTCATACCGGAAAGAACAACCTTCACATTGTTTCTGCTTCCGACAAAACGCAGTGCCCACGAAGCATTGGAGGCTTTCGGGTCGATGTGTCTGAAGGGTCTTGTGACATCTTCCGGAAGAACTGCCAGAGATCCGCCTTTGACAGGCTCCATGATTACCATGGGAACACCCAGTGCTTCGGCAAGGGCAACACCGGCGTCGCCGGCCTGATCCTCGGTATCCATATAGTTGTACTGGATCTGGCAGAAATCCCAGTCCCTGTATTCTATGATATGCTTGAACGCATCAAAGTTGTCGTGGAAGGAGAAGCCCAGGAACCGGATCCTTCCGCTTGCCTTTTCGGAGACGAGATAATCCACAACTCCGAGTTCTGCCATTTTATCGAAACGCTCTCTGTTGCAGGCATGGAGCAGATAAAAATCGATGTGATCGGTGCGGAGCTTTTCAAGCGACTCACCGAATATGCGCTTGGCATCGTCCAGCGTGTTCACGGACCAGAGGGGCAGCTTGGTGGCCAGATAAAAGCTGTCACGCGGATATTTGGACATCACGCGCCCCACAAAAGGCTCGCTCTCGCCGTTGTGATAAGGAACGGCTGTATCAAAATAATTGACTCCGGCAGCATAGGCGCGATCCAGCATGGCTTCGGCCGTGGGCTCGTCTATCTTTCCGTCGACGGTGGGGAACCTCATGCAGCCAAAACCGAGCAGAGATGTGTCGATGTCAAGCTTGTCAATGTGTTTTTTAAACATAAAACTCCTATCTGTGCCTTCGGGCACCGGGGCTGAACATAAAAAACCGATATCATTTTTATCATAACATATCTGCGAAGCGCCTACAAGACACTTAAAAAAGCTGTAATCCTTTTGTAATAAAAAAGCACTCGAAATCATGCGAAAAATGTGCTATACTAACTTCAGTATGCGTTTTGATAAGGTTAAACGCAAAACGGAGGCTGAATCAAGAATGATCAACAACAGAAAAGTCAGGCTCATGACGCAGCTCGCGATATACGAGAAGGGTGAAGGGAAGAAGGATTTCAAGCTGGCAAAGTACTATAAAACGGACTACGCGCGTTTTAACGTACTCAAGACAGCTCTTGCGGTAACGGTATCGTACGCGATCCTTTGCGTATTTTTTGCGCTGTATAAGCTTCAGTATATCCTGGACAATATCCTGACGATCGACTACAAGCAGATAGGCTGGACTGCGCTCGGCATATATCTTGGTCTTATGAGCTTTTACCTGATAGTGACCCTGCTCGGTTACTCGATAAAGTATTCTCTGTCCCGCAAGAAGCTGAGCAAATATTACAGAATGCTCCGTAAGCTTAAGGAACTCTACAACGAAGAGGACGCTTACGCGGAAGGCACGCTTCCGGACGATTACGATGAAGATGAAGGTGAGGATGCAGTCTTATGATAATGAAATTGCTTGAGGTGCGGACCTTTTTAATGAAAATATATCAGAAGGGGCGCTTTATCATAAATCCGGTAGTGAAGTTCTTTCTGAGCATGTGGGTATTTAACTGGATCAATTCCCAGATCGGTTTTGACGCAAGGTTTACTTCGAAAACCGTAGTGCTCCTGATGTCTCTGATCTGCTCGGTCACTCCGGGAGGCGTTGCGGTCTTTTTCGCTATGGTGCTGTCGCTGGTACACGTGTTCAGCGCTTCGATATTCATCGCGGCACTTCTGCTCCTGATGTACATGGTGCTCTACGGACTTCTTATGAGATTTGATCCGGAGCATGCGATCGCGGTTGTTGCAATACCGGTACTTGCAAAATATAACCTGCATTATTGTGTTCCCATGGTACTGGGCTGCACGGCTACTCCCGTTTCTGCACTCCCGTGTGCCTGCGGAGCGATCATCTATTACATGATGGGTATCGTCAAGGCGGCATCCGGACGCGAAGTCAGCCTTAAGGATCTTGATGCGGTCCTTGAGCTTTATACCGAAGTGGTGCAGGCTTATCTGGCCAACAAGCAGATGATCATCACCATAGGTGTCTTCGCTCTTGTAATAACAACTATCTATATCATCCGCAAGTTCAGCTTTGACTATGCCCTTTTGGTATCGGTCGGAGCCGGCATCCTTGTGAATATCCTCGGATTCCTTGTGGCCGATCTTCATTTTGACGTGCCCGTAAAGGCCGGCACACTTATCTTCATGTCACTTGTGGCCGGTGCGGTTGCACTGATATCCGAGTACTTCAAGCGAGTACTTGACTACACTGCGATCGAGCGCGTCCAGTTTGAGGATGACGACTATTATTACTACGTGAAGGCGGTTCCCAAGGTCAATATCAGCGCGCCTCACTTCAAGGTTAAGCACATGAGCGACTACAATGAGGATGACGGCGCTGACGACGACTTTGACGATTACGGACCCGATGACGACGGACCGGACTTCAAGGGTGCGTATCGCCCGGATGAGGAAGAGGACGACGATATCAAGGTTGCTCCGGTACGCGGCGGAAAAACTGCAAAGAGCCGCTTTGCATTCGACAGGAACGATTATATCCGGGGAGTGGCTGCGGAGCCCGAAAACGAGATCACCTATGAGGATTTCGGGGATCTGGACTTTGAAGATCCCGTCGTGAACATCGACGATGACGAGGATCTTTCCTCATACGGCCTTAAGAATATCAAGCCGGAAGAAACGGATGACGAAGGCTATGAGGTTGAAATGACGCTTGACGACGAGAACCGCTAGTCTTGTAACAGAAGCATTTGGGGGAAGCAATGGCAACGATCAGGGATTTTTTTCAGGACATTATCAGTCCGATAACGATGATGAAATTTTCGATCATGGATGTTATCGAGATACTCATCATCGCGGTACTCATTTACAACATCATAAAATGGGTCAGGGATACCAAGGCATGGGTTCTGATGAAGGGTATCCTTGTGCTGTTCCTTTTCTATGTGCTGGCGACAATCCTCGGATTTGACGCGATACTCTGGATATTCCAGAACGGTGTTGCGGTCGGAATCACGGCTTTGGTCATCCTGTTCCAGCCCGAACTGCGAAAGGCTCTTGAGCAGCTCGGCAAAAGGAACATTGTTACGCCTTTCTTTGAAACCCAGGAGGAGAACGTATTCTCCGACGAAACGATAAATGAGATCGTCAAGGCAACCTATGAGCTTGCAAGAACAAGGACCGGAGCGCTGATAGTCATCGAGCGCGCGGTTAAGCTTGGCGATTACGAGCAGACGGGAATCGCGCTGGACGCAAAACTGACCAGTCAGCTCCTCATCAACATTTTTGAGCACAATACGCCTCTGCACGACGGTGCGGTCATAGTCAGGGGAAACAGGATCACTTCGGCGACCTGCTATCTTCCTCTTTCCGAGAACACGAAGCTCAGCAAGGATCTCGGAACGCGTCACCGTGCGGCGGTAGGCATCAGCGAGGCGACGGACAGCTTCACGATAGTTGTTTCCGAGGAAACCGGCGGAGTAGCGATAGCGGAGAACGGAGAGCTTACGAGGCGTGTCGGCCGTGAGCTTCTGCATGACAGGCTCATCGAGCTCCAGAACAAGTCGGAGAATACCCTCGACAACAGGAAGAACATATTCAGCAGAGCGGCAAATATCGCCAGAAACAGCGTTGCCGCAGGCAGAAAGGCAAACAACAAATGAAAGAACGACTGACACATAATCTTGGACTGAAGATCCTGTCCGTTGTACTGGCCGCGTTTGCCTGGCTTCTGATAATGAACGTAGCGGATCCTGTAATCACCCAGACCTTCAGCAATATTCCCGTTCAGATCATGAACGAGGATGTGATAACCTCGAGAGGCTATCAGTATACGATCGAATCCGGAGAAAAAGCGGACATCAAGGTTAAAGGCAAGCGCTCGGTAGTGGACACTCTTACGGAGGATGATTTTACCGCCTCTGCAGATCTTAATTCCATGGATTCAATGTACATGGTGGATATCGCGGTGGCGTGCTCGTCGGAGCATTCCCAGGAGCTTGTCATTTCCCTCAGAAACGGGAAGATGGCCATCAAACTGGAGGATCAGGGAACACAGCCCTTCGGCATAAGGATAGTTCAGCTCGGACGTGTAAAGGAAGGCTTCTACTGCTACGAAAGCAAGGCAGGCACATCTCTGATCCAGGTAACAGGCTCTGAAAGCCAGCTTGAGACCGTCAAGGAAATAGTTGCGATCGTGGATGTGGAAGGCAAGAGCGAGACCTTCACGGCTGACTGCCAGCTTGAAGCGTACGACTACGAAGGCAATCAGATAGACTCGCAGAAGCTGTCGCTGTCAAAGGATACTGTACCCGTAACGATAGGAATATGCCGGACACAAACGGTTGATATCACGGTCAAGGCTTCGGACAAACCTGCAGACGGATATTATATCGAGCGTCTTGAATATGCTCCCAGGAGCGTGCTTATAGCTGCAGGCGACAGTCTGCTGAGAACATTGTCGGGAATTGAGGTTCCCTGTTCGGTAGCCGGTGCAACCGGAACTGTGGAGATACAGGTCGACCTCGAAGAGTTCCTGAATGAGCAATACGGCGGAAGCTGCTATCTCGCGGACGAGAACGCCAATATCGCCATCGTTGCCACGATAAGCCCTGTGGCCGAGAAGACATTTGAGATCAACGAACGTGACATAACACCGCAGAATCTGTCCGAAGGGCTTGAATGCATGATCTATTCGGTAGGCTCCTCGAGCGTTACGGTCAAGGGTCCGAAGAGCGAACTTGACAAGCTCAAGAGAGAGGATCTTCACCTGTATATCGATCTGACCGGATGTATTGCGGGAACCTACTCAAGACAGGTAAAGTCCGGTCTGGACGCATCTTATGAGATAGAGGCGGGAGACGTGATGGTCAAGCTTGCCGAGATCGGAACACAGACAGAATAAGGGTTTGAAGGAATATGAATTATCGGAGATACAGGCGTAATCCCCTGCCCGAGATTGAGCAGCGGAAATGGCCTTCAAAAACAATAGACGCTGCACCCGTGTGGTGCAGCGTTGACTTAAGAGACGGTAATCAGGCTCTTATGGAGCCCATGGCGGTAGAGGAGAAGGTCGAGTTTTTTGAAATGCTCGTTAAGCTCGGCTTTAAGGAGATAGAGGTCGGCTTTCCTTCATCGTCACAGATCGAATTTGATTTTATCCGTCAGCTTGTCGACAGAAAGCTCATACCGGACGATGTTTGGATCCAGGTGGCAACTCAGTGCAGGCCGGAGCTGATAGACCGGACACTGGAGTCGATCGCAGGAACAAAGCAGGCGATCGTGCATATTTACGCGAATACATCAAAGCTGCAGAGGGAAAACGTATATAAGCTCAGCCGCGACGAGATACGGATTATGGCCGTGAACGCCGCAGGCAGGGTCAGGGATTTCGAAAAGACCTTTTCGGGAAGGATAAGGCTCGAATACTCCCCGGAGAGCTTTACCGAGACGGAGCAGGATTACGCTCTGGAGGTCTGCAGCGCGGTGATCGGAGCATGGGAGCCCGACAGGAACAGGAAGATCATCATAAACCTTCCGGCTACCGTGGAGAATAACACGCCCAATGTTTTTGCCGACAGGATCGAATGGATGTCGGAAAGGCTTGCCTGCAGGGATAATGTGATACTAAGCATACATCCGCACAATGACCGCGGAACGGCAGTCGCTGCCAGTGAGCTGGCGCTTATGGCCGGTGCGCAGAGGATCGAGGGAACCCTGTTCGGCAACGGAGAAAGAACCGGCAACGTTGATCTTCTGACGATCGCTTACAATATGTTCGCCGAGGGCGTGGACCCGAAGCTTAATCTTGAGGATATAGTTGCGATACGCAGAACCTATGAGAATCTCTGCAGGATGGATGTTCCGCAGAGACATCCCTATGCGGGCGATCTCGTATTTACCGCTTTTTCGGGCGGACATCAGGATGCGATCAACAAAGGCTTCAAGGCGATGCAGGCACGGGGGGACGGCTTATGGCAGGTTCCCTATCTTCCTGTGGATCCTGCGGATATAGGAAGGATCTACGAGCCTATTGTCCGCATAAACAGCCAGTCAGGCAAGGGCGGAGTCGCCTTTATCATGGAAACATACCACGGGTTCAAGCTGCCCAAGGGTATGCGCAAGGAGTTCTCGGACATCATACAGGCCATTACGGAGGCTGAGGGTGAGGTCGATCCCGACAGGATCATGTGGGAGTTCAAGCGCAACTACATAGACATGAAGGAGCCCTATCATTTCAAAAAGGCCAAAATGGAGGATGTACCCGCCGCGGCACTCGACAATTTCCACACTCTCGCGGAGATAGTCTATACCGATCACGGCGAGGAGAAGACGTTTAATTCAAGAGGAAACGGACCTATCGATGCGGTCAAGACCGGAATACAGAAGGCACTTGACAGAAAGCTGAAGATCCTCGACTACTCGGAGCATGCGCTCGGAGAAGGATCAAACGCGCAGGCTGCCGCCTATATCCATCTGATGGATACCGCTTCGGGTCTCATAACCTACGGAGTGGGAGTAAGCTCCTCAACGACGCGCGCTTCGATCAGAGCCATTTTCTCTGCGTTGAACCGGATGGAAGTAATGAAAGGATAAGACCGGGGATCCGAGGGACCCTGTATCTGCAATATGAAACAGTTGATCAAGAATCTTAGGAAATATAAGGATCTTCTCTATGAGCTGATCAAAAAGGATATCAAGCTGAAATACCGTAATTCGGTGCTTGGTCTTCTTTGGACGCTCCTTGAGCCTCTGCTGACCATGATAGTCCTGACTCTGGTATTTCAGGAGCTCCTCGGCAGGGGAGATGAGATGTATCCCGTGTATGTGCTTTCGGGACGGCTTCTTTTCAGCTTTTTCTCGGGAGGCACCAAGGCCGCGCTGAAGTCTGTCAGGGCCAACGGGTCGATGCTTGCAAAGGTCTATGTTCCCAAGTATATGTATCCCATGGCATCGATCATCTCCAACTACATAATCTTCCTGCTGTCGCTGATCGTTCTGGTCGCGGTTGGAGCAGTAATGCATGTAAAGCCGACGGTGTACATGTTTGAGGGCCTTATCCCGCTTTTGATAATCGCGATGCTTACAATGGGGGCAGGACTCATTCTTGCGACCTTCAACGTATTCTTCAGGGATCTCGAGTATCTGTGGGGCGTTGCGCTGATGCTGATAATGTATACCTGCGCGATCTTCTACAAGACCGACGGCATCACAAGACACGCGTGGATATTCAGATACAATCCCCTCTATTCGGTAATAGTAAACTTCAGAAACGCTATATTCGGCGAGCCGCTGGATATGTACCATCTGTGGTTCTCGTTCGGCTTCTCCGCGGTGCTTCTTGCGGTGGGAATAATCGTTTTCTGGAAGAAGCAGGATGATTTTATACTGTATGTGTGAGGCAGATTCATATGACAGATACCATTAATACGATATCCGATATGCCGGATGAAGCTCTCACGACGGTAGGGGAGCCGGAAGCAGCGGAAGCTTCGGGAGAGGCGGCAAAGCCCGCACCGAAGAAAAAGCTTGCCAAGAAGGTCATCATCCTCGAGGGCGTTGGAATGAAGTTCCGTCTTGCCGATCAGAAGGTCGACAATCTGAAGGAATACTTCATAAGGATGATCAAAAGAAAGCTTAACTACCATGAATTCTGGGCGCTTAAGGATGTAACCTTTCATGTCCGGAAGGGCTGGAGAGTGGGCGTTCTGGGACTCAACGGAGCCGGAAAATCAACACTTCTGAAAATAGTCGCAGGTGTACTGAAGCCCAGTGAAGGGAACATCACCGTCAAGGGCAATGTGGTTCCGCTCCTGGAACTGGGAGCAGGCTTTGACAAGAACTATACCGGTGCGGAGAATATTTATCTCTACGGAACGATGCTTGGATACAAGAGGGATTTCATCAGGACGAAGTTCGCTGAGATAGTCGAGTTTTCGGAGCTGGGTGAATTCATCAACACACCGGTCAAGAACTATTCTTCGGGAATGAAGGCAAGGCTCGGTTTTTCCATTGCAACGATTGTCGAGCCACAGATACTCATACTGGACGAGGTTCTATCGGTCGGGGATTCCAAGTTCAGAAAAAAGAGCGAGAAGAAGCTCAAGAGCATGATGAAAAAGGGTGTGACCGTACTCTTTGTATCGCATTCGACCGCGCAGGTCAGGAAGATATGCAACCGCGCGATCATCCTTGATCACGGCAAACTGATTGCTAACGGCAAGGTTGATGAGATCTGCGATATATATGAAAACATGATCGGTGTTAAAGGTGAAGATTGAGAAGGCTGCCATGACGATTGACATTATCATTCCGTGCATTAAAGACGATCACCTGAAGGACTGCCTGGACAGTATTGCTGCCCAGGCTTTTAAAGATGTAAATATCATCATCGAGAGGGATGATAAGAACAATCCCCTTGGAGTTGCGGCAATGAGGAACCGGGGGCTTGATAAGGCATGCTCCGATTATGTGCTGTTTGTTGACAGCGATGATTATCTGGGAAGGGAAGCCCTCACTAAGGCGGCAGCCTCAGCATCGCAGAACCCCGGGAAGCTCGTCAGGATCGGCAGGAAAAGGTGCAGCTGGCGGTATTCAACGACTCTTGCGATAGAGGACGGGAAGACCTCAGGGATAGAGGACAGCGGTGAATCCTTTGGCGATGCGTTCTATGACACCGTTCTGGGGCAGCTTATCCCGCGTGAACTGATCGGAGACATGAGGTTTGAAGAGAGCCTTCGTTACTACAGTGACCTTCCGTTTATGGCAGGCCTGTATGAGAAGGCAGGGATCGCGGTTGTTCCGGATGCGATATATTACAAAAGGCTCAGAAACGATCCGGGAAAGGATCCGTCACTCGATCAGGAGATCAACCCCGAAAGATTTGTGATGTTTGCAAGGGCGGTAAGGCTTTCCGCAGCCGCAATGAGCGATCCTTCCGCAGTATGGGATTACATGTGCCGTTTCCTTGTCAGCCGGACGGTGACCGGAAGGATGCCGAAGGCTCTGAAATGGTCTGATAAAGATATCAGTGCCTTCTCCGGACTGGTCAATGAAGCGTCGCGCTCCGTGACCGATAGCTTCAGGGGCGAGGAGAGAAGGATACTCCGGGCCTTTAAGGGGGGCAATATCCAAAAGATCAGAAGAATGGTCCGCGGACACGCGCACAGGCTGATGTGGAGGGACAGGCTTAAAAGCGCCCACCGCAGAAAGCTGCTTATTTATCACAGAATCTTCCAGAAGCTGCCTGTTCGAAAGGATGTTGTTCTGTTCACGTCATTCTTCGGAAGAGCGTACTGTGACAGTCCCAGGGCGATCTATGAATACATGCGCGGGAAATATCCCGACAGGAAATATGTATGGGTCATAAACAACGGGAAGACGCCTATACCGGGAAAGCCTGCCCGTGTGGCGCACGGCTCGCTCGGATATTACTACTGGCTGGCTGTGGCCGGAAAATATGTCAGCAACGTGCGGCAGCCCGAATGGTACATCAAGAGGGACGGGACCACATTCCTTCAGACCTGGCACGGCACTCCGCTCAAGCGCCTTGCCTGTGATCTGGAAGATGTATTTGCCGCGAGACCCGCGGATTATAAGAGGGAGTTCTGCCGGCAGGCGGCGGAATGGGACTGCCTGATCTCGGACAATGCCTTCTCCTCCGACGCTTTTTCGACGGCGTTCCGTTATCCGAAGGAAAAGATGGCGGAGATCGGTTATCCGAGGAATGATATCCTGTATGCTCCCGATATCAGGCAAAGAGAGGAGGAGATAAAGAAAAAGCTTTCTCTGCCTCTTGACAGGAAGATAGTTTTATATGCGCCGACCTGGCGCGATGACGAGGTATATGCGGACGGAGGAAGGTTCACGCTGAAGCTCGACTTCGGTATGATGAAGGAGCTTTCCGACAGGTATCATTTTATCCTCCGCACGCATTATCTGATATCCGAGAACCTGAAGCTCACCGACGGGGAAAAGCGGTATGTCACGGATCTGTCCTCATATGACGACATTGCAGAACTGTATCTTGCCGCGGATGTGCTGATAACCGATTATTCCTCGGTTTTCTTCGATTATGCCAATCTCGGACGACCGATACTTTTTTACGTATACGACATGGAAAAGTACCGCGACGAGCTGCACGGCTTCTATTTTGACATGAAAAACGAATGCCCCGGCCCCCTGCTGTATGACAGCGCGCAGGTTGCCGAAGCACTCGCATCAATTGAAGATATTGAATCCGAATATGCGGATAAATACAAGGCATTCCGGGAA
>CAJOQS010000195.1 GCA_905236925.1 uncultured Lachnospiraceae bacterium
AGTTACCGAGGTATTCACAAAGCTCTATGATAAGGGCTGGATATATAAGGGCTCCAGGATAGTTAACTGGTGTCCTGTCTGCAATACTTCGATCTCGGATGCGGAGGTTGAGTATGAGGAGCAGGCCGGCCATTTCTGGCATATCAAGTATCCTTTTGTTGAGGCTGACGGAAGCATCTCAAAGACACGTTTCCTTGAGTTCGCGACTACCCGTCCCGAGACCATGCTCGGTGATACCGCTATCGCTGTCAACCCCGAGGATGAGCGCTACACAGACCTTGTTGGCGGATTCGTATGGATCCCCTTTGTTGACAGGAAGATACCCGTTATCGCCGACAGCTATGTAGAGAAGGATTTCGGAACCGGCGTTGTTAAGATCACGCCCGCTCATGACCCTAACGATTTTGAGGTAGGAAAGCGTCACAACCTTCCCGAGATCAATATTATGAACGACAACGCGACGATCAATGAGAACGGCGCGAAGTTCGCAGGCTTGGACCGCTACGAGGCCCGCAAGCAGATCGTTAAGGAACTCGACGAGATGGGTCTGCTCGTTCGCATCGAGGATTACAGCCATAACGTAGGCACCTGCTACCGCTGCCATTCGACCGTTGAGCCGATGATCAAGAAGCAGTGGTTCGTTAAGATGGACGAGATGATCAAGCCCGCAGTTGAGGCCATCAAGAACGGCGACATCGAGCTGATCCCCGAACGTCTCGAAAAGACCTACTTCAACTGGACCGATAATATCCGTGACTGGTGCATCTCGCGTCAGCTCTGGTGGGGTCACAGGATCCCCGCGTGGTACTGCGACTGCGGCGAGATCATCGTATCGAAGACTACTCCGGACAAGTGCCCGAAGTGCGGCGGTACACATCTTGTACAGGATCCCGACACGCTGGACACCTGGTTCAGCTCCGCGCTCTGGCCCTT
Source organism: uncultured Lachnospiraceae bacterium (assembly GCA_905236925.1). Lineage (GTDB taxonomy): Bacteria > Bacillota > Clostridia > Lachnospirales > Lachnospiraceae > RUG11977. The sequence goes on from CAJOQS010000195.1 coordinate 934, forward strand.
CTCGACACTGGGATGGCCTGAAAAGACCGAGGATCTTGACTACTTCTATCCCACGGATGTACTTGTTACCGGATATGATATCATTTTCTTCTGGGTTATCAGAATGATCTTCTCGGGCTACGAGCAGATGGGCAAGAGACCCTTCAAGACGGTTCTCTTCCACGGACTTGTACGCGACGATCAGGGCCGCAAGATGAGCAAGTCTCTCGGCAACGGTATCGATCCGCTTGAGATCATTGACAAGTACGGCGCTGACGCGCTCCGCTTCACTCTGATCACCGGCAATGCGCCCGGCAACGACATGCGTTTCTACATGTCAAGAGTTGAGGCTTCACGTAACTTCGCCAACAAGGTTTGGAACGCTTCGCGTTTCATCATGATGAACATGCAGCAGCTGGCCGAGGCCGGCGTTAAGGTTGACTTCGAGGCCGCTATCGATTCCGTTAAGGCAGGACTCGAGGATGCTGACAAGTGGATCCTTTCGAAGGTTAACCGTACCGTGCGCGAGGTTACCGAGGCGATGGAGAAATTCGAGCTCGGAATCGCTGCGCAGAAGATCTACGATTTCATCTATGATGATCTCTGCGACTGGTACATCGAGATGGTTAAGCCCAGACTCTACGGTGATGCCGCTGAGTCGAAGAAGGCTGCGATGTGGACTCTTAACAGTGTCCTTGTAGATGCGTTAAAGCTCCTTCATCCCTATATGCCCTTCATCACAGAAGAAATCTTCTGCACTCTGAAGGAGGAGCAGGGTTCTCTGGAAAGCAACGAGTCCATCATGATTTCCTCATGGCCGGAGTATTCCGCCGACAGGGCGTTTGAGTCCGAGGAAGAGGCCGTTGAGTTGATTAAGGAAGCCGTAAAGGGCATCAGAAACGTCCGCACCGAGATGAACGTTCCCATGAGCCGTAAGGCTGCGGTATTTGTAGTCAGCGACTCCGACAAGGTACGCAGGATCTTTGAGAACAGCCGTGTATTCTTTGCTTCACTGGGCGGCGCTTCTTCCGTTACCATTCAGGCCGATAAGGCCGGTATCGGTGAGGACGCGGTTTCGACCCTTATCCACGGCGCAACTATCTACATTCCCTTCGCGGAGCTTGTTGATATCGCAAAGGAGATCGAGCGTCTCGAGAAGGAAAAGGCCCGCCTGGAGGGCGAGCTCAAGCGTGTTAACGGAATGCTTGCGAACCCCAATTTCGTGAACAAGGCTCCCGAGGCCAAGCTCGCGGAAGAAAAGGCCAAGCTTGCCAAGTATACCGACATGTTCAAACAGGTCGAGGAAAGACTTGCATCTCTGAAGAAATAAAATATTTGGGTGCTTGACAAAAAATATACTTAGGGTTATTGTTGATACAGTAAATTTCTCTTATTAAGAGTGACGGAGAGGAAAAACTCTGTGAAGTCACGACAACCCCGCGGTGATGTATCGCGGAAGGTGCCAAGTTGAGCGAGCGATCGAACAATAAGAGGATTTGGGTATTGTATATTCAGGTCCGCTTGTTCGTTGAGCGGACCTTTCTTTATTCCCTATAGGAGAGATTTTATAGGCGAAAGGCCAGCAGATTTTAC